>JAGMCC010000226.1 GCA_023129355.1 Dehalococcoidia bacterium
GATGTCTTCTCCTCTAAGCGTCTCCAAGGTTGTTTCACCGTAGAACTCACGGTGATGGCAGAAAGGCGAAATCAACGATCCCAAGTGACACCCGTCTATCTGAACCAGACTAGAGGAACATGACTTGTAATAAAGCAACAGGTGAAATATAATAAAATGTTAACCTTTGTCCTTGGAATTAGAAATATGGCTATAAAACGAGACTATTATGAAGTTCTGGGTGTAGAGCGGTCTGCCTCTGCTGAGAAGATAAAGCGGGCCTTCCGTAAGCTTGCCTTCCAGTACCACCCCGACCACAACCGGGATGATGAGGCCGCGGATAGGTTCAAGGAGATTAATGAGGCCTACGAGGTTCTCTCCGACCACGAAAGGAGGGAAACCTACGACCGTTTCGGGCATGTTGGTGATGGCTTTGGCAAAGGCTTTGAGGGCTTCGATATCTTCCGTGGCTTCGGCGATATCTTTGATGCCTTTTTCGGCGGCGCGACCACAGCCACCAGACGCGGCCCACAGCGGGGCGCTGACCTTCGATACAACCTCAACATCACCTTTGAACAGGCGGCATTCGGATGCGAGAAGGAAATCGAGGTCCGGCGCATCGAGAATTGTTCCCAATGTCATGGGGTGGGCAGTGAGCCGGGGAGCCAGCCCTCAAGGTGCCCGGAGTGTAATGGCACCGGGCATGTGCGCCGGGTGCAGCGGAGCATCTTCGGGCAGTTCGTAAATACCACCACCTGCCACCGCTGCGGTGGTGAGGGGAGTATTATCACCAAGCCCTGCCCCCAATGCCGAGGCTCAGGCAAGGAGCAGAAGTCGCGCCGGATCGCCATCACTGTTCCTGCCGGGGTGGACGATGGCTCCCAGATCCGCATCAGCGGGGAGGGCAATGCCGGAACGCGGGGTGGCAGCGCCGGGAACCTCTACGTTACCCTGTCGGTGGAGGAGCACCAATTATTCAAACGCCGGGGCGATGACATCCTCTACGACCTGCCCATCAATTTCGCCCAAGCGGCGCTGGGTACCGAGGTCGAGGTGCCTACAGTGGATGGCCCGGCCCCGCTCAAGATTCCACCAAGGACGCAAACAGGAAGGCTCTTCCGACTCAAGGAAAAGGGGGTGCCTCATCTTCGGGGCCCAGGTCGCGGGGATCAGCTAGTGATGGTCCATGTAGTTACCCCCGAAGCCCTGAATGAGGAGCAGCGCAGGATATTCGAGGAGCTGGCGAAAACCCTGGGCCCAGCGATAATGCCCAAGGAGGAGAAGGGATTATTCCACAGGCTCAGGGACCTCTTTGAAGCATGACTTATGGGGGCATTGAGCTAGGGAAGGGAAATGCACCGCTTTTTTATCCCGCCGGACTGGATCGACCAGGAGAGGGTGGTCATCAAGGGAAATCTGGTTCATCAATTAAGGGATGTGCTTCGATTGCGCGGCGGCGATCACATTACAGTACTGGACGATAGCGGCTGGGAGTATGAGGTAGCGTTGGCGAGGGTGACCAGGGAATATGTCGCCGGCGTGATATGTGAGAAGAGAGCGGCGGCTGAGCCCGGCACCAGGATCACCCTCTATCAAGCGCTGCTCAAGAGCAGTAAATTTGAATTTATCCTTCAGAAATGTACCGAGCTTGGTATTTCAGGCTTCGTCCCCGTGATCTGCGAGCGATGTGTCGCGGGACATCCCCGGGATAAGAGGGTGGAGCGCTGGCGGAGAATCATTATTGAGGCAGCGGAACAATCTCGGCGGGGAAAGCTACCCACCCTTGAGCCTGCATTGCTCTTCAAGCAAGCCTGTCAGTCGGCGATGGGTTTTTCTGTACTAGCTTGGGAAGGGGAGACGGTATCGGGGCTGCGCGCTGCGCTGCGACGCGAGATTTACCGACAGAGGATTATATCAGAAAAAAATTCGCTGTCGGTTAACCTCTTCATCGGTCCTGAGGGGGG
>JAGMCC010000227.1 GCA_023129355.1 Dehalococcoidia bacterium
TCGGATGGTATTCAATCGAACGATTTCTTTACGCGATTCGTGGGCCAAGATCGAGAAACAGCTTTAAGATAACAATACGGCCCCATTATATCGTTCAAGTCGCTTCGACCTGAACTAAGGGTCATAATCCCCCTCCACCTCCGGTCCCTCATCCCAGTTCAATCACAGCCACCTGAGGCTATCGAGGATTGCTTCCTCAACGCCCTCCACCCTGCGGGCGACATTGTTGTCCTCTATGCGCACGATGAAGCTGCCGCCGTGGTGCCTTGTAAAGAGCCATTTAAAGAGAGCTGCCCTGACATTGCCCACATGGGGGATGCCCGTGGGGCGTGGAGCGAAGCGCACGCGAACAGGGCCGCTCATCGCCACAAATGTCCTCCATCACTATCGTTCTTATGTCTCAGGCAGTACTGCTCGCTTTCGCGGCAGTACGACCACATATGTGTCGGCAATCTTGTCATGGATACCCTGCTTGCGGCTATCGAAAGCGACCCAGAGGAAGAGAAGGCCGAGGGTTATCCAGCAGATTATATAGCCCAGGAACCTCAACAGCGCCGCACCCCAATCCCATTTGAGGAACGTGCCGTCAGCGTGGACCACCCTTATCTTGAGGGCCATCATGCCTGGGGTTTCACCGCGACGCGCCCAGAAAAAGATAAAGTAGGCCGCCGCGAGAGCCAGCATTGGGACGTTGGTAAGCCAAAAGGGCGGTGCCATCCCGCCCCAGTCTGCTGCCCAACCCCAGGCCCAGTAGGGAAAGGTGAACATCCAAAAAATGGCGCTCAGAATCGCATCTATGATCCAGATAACTATCCAATCGATAAGGTATGCTCCAAGCCTTATCCAAAACCCCGCGTACTCTACTGCGATACCCTCCTTTTGCTCCTCCATTTAACGCCTCCTTCCCTATCATGCCCATTCTACCGTTTTGCCCAAGGCAGTACAGACATTGCCCAACTAGTGGATGATGCTGGTGCTGGAGGCGAAGCGCGCGAATAAAGTGGCTCATCCTCGCACTACAACCCATTACTGTCAGTATTCCAGCTATAAGAACATAATTCTAGGCTGCCCAAAAGAATATGCCAATCCAAGCGATTAAGATCACCCAACCAGCGACGCCCACAATCCCACAAACCAGGCCGGCTATGGCCATTCCTCTACCCCCAAGGTTTGGGTCTCTACCAATTTGTCTTAATGTCACCGCCCCGAAGATTACGGCAATTATGCCTAGAAGAAACCCAAACACGGGAACCCAGAAAAATACCAAACTCAAAATGCCACAAACCATTGAGGCTATCGCTAATCCGCTTGTTTGTTGTCCTTCCATCTCCTGCACCTCCCCCTTGCCATTCTATCACCGAGCATCAAGCTCTACAACAGCGAGATGCGCTCCAGCGCCTCCTCGAGGTCCGCGGGCAGCTTTGAACTGAATTCCACCTGCTCCCCGCTTGAAGGCAGCCTGAAACCGAGGTAGCAGGCGTGGACAAACTGCCGGTTTAAGATGGTCGACCTCATCCCGTAGACCTCATCTCCCACCACCGGGAAGCCTATAGCGGAAAGGTGAACCCTTATCTGATGGGTGCGCCCTGTCTCCGTGGTTACCTCGAGGAGGGTGTAGTTATCCAAATACCTGAGAACGCGGTATTGGGTTCGCGCCTCTCTACCCTCGGAAACCACCGCCATCTTCTTTCGGTAGCCGGGGTCGCGCCCGATGGGTGCCTCGATGATCCCCCTCTCCGGAGAGAGGTGTCCCTTAACCAGCACCAGGTATCGCTTTAGCACAGAGCGGGCCTTGATCTGATTGGATAGGTTACGCTGAGCAGCATCGTTCTTGGCAACCACCATAAGCCCCGATGTATTCTTATCCAGGCGATGCACAATCCCCGGTCGCATTGAGTCACTGAGAGCAGCCAGGTGGGGAAAGTGG
>JAGMCC010000228.1 GCA_023129355.1 Dehalococcoidia bacterium
GGATAATGGCAAATGATACCCTTGAGCAACTAAAAAGTTCACTACTGGATTTGGATATGGATACCACAATCAAGAAGGTTAATTCGATAATTAACGGCGAGAACACGATCACCGTTCAGGAAGCGGTTGACGCCATCGCTGAGGCGTTACAGGTTGTAGGGAAACGGTTCCAAGATGGGGACTGGTTCTTGACTGAGTTGGTGTACTCCGGCGAAATAGCTAAAGCGGCGATGAACCTGCTGTCGCCGCTGATGGCAGCAGGAACGTCTCAGCAATTGGGAACCATTGTGGTCGGTACTGTAGCTGGCGACCTGCATGATCTTGGCAAGAATATCTTCATGAACTTTGCCAGGGGCGCGGGCTTTGAGGTTATAGACCTTGGCACCGATGTGTCTAAAGAGAAGTTTGTCGGCGCTGTTAAAGAGCATAGCCCTCTGGCGCTGGGGATGTCCTGTCTGCTGACAGTTACGACAGGAGAGATAGGGAAGGTTATAGAGGAGCTGAAGGGCCAGGGTATCAGGGATACGGTCAAGGTCATCATAGGTGGTGCATGCCTCACGGAACATTTTTCCAAGGAAGTAGGTGCAGATGCCTTTGCACCTGACGCAGTTACCGGCACCGATATCATAAAGAAGTGGAGCGCATCGTGATGGATTTCAAGGAGCGCATCTTGACCACCATGAACCACGAGGAGCCGGACCGCGTTCCGGTAATGGGCCTTATCATGGATCCGGCCACCGTGAATCAGATCAACGGGAAAAAGCCCGTCGATTTTGTAGGAATGTTGAAAAAGCCGATATTGAAGAACATTATTGGGCGCTTGATGAACACGAACTGGTTTTGGAGAAAGATCTACAATGGCAATTTCTCAGGCTCACTGGAAGGTGCCCTCAAACTAGGTTTCGATGCGAATTGGGTGATTTACCAATTAATGAAACTCTATAAGGAGCCTGAATCTAAATTGGGGATGGCCTTTCATGATATATATGGGCGTGTTTGGGAGCTGGACGCTGATGATAATGGCAACTTGATGGTCAACTATAGTCGCGGGCTTCTCACGACTGAGGAACAGTGGCATGACTGGGGTGAGAAAAATGCCCCTCTATTTGAAACGTCAGTGAAGAATGCCACCAGGTTTTACAGGGAGCTGACGGATCAACACGGTGATAGGATTTATCCCTTTTGTTATGCCGCACCGGGGATCTTTGAAAATAGCTGGCAGCCAATTGGGTTCGTCAACTTTACAAAATTCATCTATGAAAAGCCGGAGTTTGTGAAAAAGGTCATTGATTTTCAAACCGATTTGTTTATTAAGCATCTGGATGCTGCCCTGAAAGCTGGTCTTGAAGTGGTGGTAGGGGGCGATGATCTGGGGCATAAAACGGGACCACTAATGCGCCCTGAACTTGTTGAGCAATTGTATGGAGAGAGCTATAGGCGAATTGCCGATTACGTTCACGAGCGGAATAAGAAACTTATCTGGCACTCGTGTGGAAATATCTATCAACTGCTGGACAAGTTCATCGAGTGGGGATTTGATGGCATCATAACCATGGAACCCACAGCCGGTATGGATTTGGGAAAGGTGAGAGAACAGGTGGGGCACAAACTTGTCCTCATCGGCAACCTGGATGTTTCCTATCTAATGGTGAGGGGCACCCAACAGGAAATAGAAGACGCTGTCAAAAAGGCTATAAAAGCTGCTGCCAAAGGTGGAGGTTATATCTTGTCGACGTGCCATTCCCATCCATATGTTGATGCGACCAGACTAAAATGGATGGTTGACGCTGCTATTAAATACGGCAAATATCCAGTATGAGCTTCACTTCATTTTTATTGTGTATCTTTAAGAGACTGCTGAAGAAGTCTGAATCAACCCCCTGTATCCCCCAATCTTGGGGGACTTTT
>JAGMCC010000229.1 GCA_023129355.1 Dehalococcoidia bacterium
GGTGCTCTGCGCGGTACTATCATGGAACCATGCCACAGCATCAAGCCGTTGGTCTAATACTGTTATGTCAAGTAGTGGCTGGCCCAGCCACCTCCTGAGCAACCTCCCACCCATAGCTGTTTTTGTCAAGTCGATCACGGAGAGGAGGGAACCGGCGGTTCCCTGGCGGAAAGTATGAAACAACTCCAGGTTGCGCCGCGTCTGGGGGTCAAGGATCATGAAGGACTCCGTGGTGTAGGTAGCGAGCCTGGTGAGCTGCACCAGCGCTCCCTTTTGTGTCTCGTTAAGGTAATGGATAATGGCGCCCGCTGCCCTTATCGCCAAAGGCAGGTGGGCACAGCCATACCCCTCCAGGGATGAAGTGCCAAAGTGGTCCCGCAGAAGCTGGCGGGCAGTCTCCAGTTCGAACCACTGCTCGTCGAGGAGGGTTACTGGAGCAGGTTTTTCGGAAAAATCGGCAATATCTGAGCCGCGCGGGGCCAGAACCTCCGATGGCCGGAGGCGCTCCAGCTCCGCCGGGGCACGCTCGCGGGAGAGCCAGGTGGTTTGGAATTCGCTTGTAGTTATATCGACATAGGCGATGCCCACCTGCTCCCCATCGGAAATGACAGCCACGAGGTAGTTGTTCGCCTTCCCATCGAGCAGCCCCGGCTCAACCACAGTGCCCGGGGTTACGACACGAACCACGTCCCGCTCCACCAGCCCTTGTGCTTTGGGCTCGCTGAGTTGCTCGCAGATGGCGACCTTATGGCCCTTGTTTATCAGCCTAGCTAGATAGTTATCCAGGGCATGACAAGGGATCCCCGCCATAGGGACGCGCTGCCCCTTGCCCATCTCCCGGGCGGTCAGCACGATCTCCAGCTCCCGGGAGGCGATCCTGGCATCCTCGTCGAAGGTCTCGTAGAAGTCGCCGAGCCGGAAGAAGACGATGGCCTCCGGATACTTTCGCTTGATCCTCAGGTATTGCTGTCTTAACGGAGTCATCTTTTTGTCCTTTTCGGTCGTTGGAAATAGGACTTGAGTGACACTTAAAGGGTATCGATGCCTGCGCCCTTCGTCCTCAGGGCTATTTTACTAAAAAAGGCCTCGGTAAACAACAGGAAACCCCGCCTTAATCAGGCAGGGTTCTTTCACTCTTATCAAAACGGTGAGGCTTTCTCGGCCTCATTCTATAGCTATTTCTTTGCCTTCTCCACCTTTACCGCACAAACCTTTAGTTCGGGGATCTTGGAGACGGGATCGAGGGCCGGGTTGGTGAGAAGATTTGTCCTCGTTTCGGTGAAGTGGAAGCTCATCGTGACGACGCCTACGGGTGAGGCCTCGGTCACCTTCGATTTGGCCATCACTTCCCCCCGCCGCGAGGTGACCCGCACCCCTTCGCCATCAGTTATCCCCAGTCTCTGGGCGTCCTGGGGATTTATCTGCACTAACTCCTCACCATTCAGAATATTGAGCCCCTTCACCTTCCGTGTCATGGTGCCGGTGTGGAACTGATAAAGGCTGCGCTCCGTGGTGAGGATGAGGGGGTAGTCATCGTCGGGCTGCTCCATCGGCGGCTTATATTCAAGAGGTATGAACCTACCCTTACCCCGGGTGAAGCGCTCGGTGTGCAGGATCGGTGTTCCCGGATGGTCATCTATAGTACATGGCCATTGTAGGCCGCCCTTCTCCAGGCGATTATAGGAGATGCCCCCATAAGAGGGGGTAAGTTCAGCGATCTCCGCCATTATCCGGGAGGGGTTTTCGAAATCGAAGCCCTGGCCGCCAAGCCGCTTTGCGATCTGGCAGGTTATCCACCAATCGGGCCTGGAATCGCCCTTGGCTGAGATGGCCTGGCGCACCCGCTGCACCCGGCGCTCCGTATTGGTGAAGGTGCCATCCTTCTCAGC
>JAGMCC010000023.1 GCA_023129355.1 Dehalococcoidia bacterium
CAACCACAGTCCCTATAGAGGTGCTCCTGGCAGCGGGCTATCAGCCCGTTGACCTGAATAATGTCTTTATCTCCGACCCTGACCCCGAGCGGCTGGTGGGCATCGCCGAGAAGGCGGGCTTCCCCATCAATTGCTGCACCTGGATCAAGGGCATATACGGTGTCGTCATGGAGCAGGGCATCGACACGGTGCTCTGCGTCACCACCGGCGATTGCTCCAATACCATCATGCTCATGGAAGTCTTAAAACTCAAGGGACTCAACGTAATCCCCTTCGCCTACCCCGATCATCCCGATGTTTTTCGTATGCAGAATTGCCTGGAATCTCTTGCTGAGACCTTGGGTACAACAGTTGAAACGGCTGGGAATATTCGAAAAAAGCTCGAAAAAGCGAGGAGGCTGGCCCATGGACTCGATGAGCTCACCTGGCAAGATAACGTGGTCAGCGGCTGGGAGAACCACTTCTGGCTGGTCTCTACCTCCGATTTTATGGGCGACATTGATGAATACCAGAGACAGCTGAGTCAGCTCTTGACGGAATGCCGCGAGCGAGAAGAACAAAAAAAGCGAGATATGCTGCGCCTCGCCTATATCGGCGTGCCCCCCGTCTTCGCCAAGGACTTATACAAGTTCCTGGAGAGCCAGGGGGCCAGGGTGGTATTCAACGAAATCCAGAGGCAATTCGCCATGCCCCACCGCAGCACTTCGCAAAATTCGCTTGCTGAGCAATACTCAAGCTATACATACCCCTACTCCATATTCGACAGGCTCGACGACATCCTGCCCCAGCTGCGGGATCGCCGGGTGGATGGCGTGATCCATTATGTTCAGGCCTTCTGTCATCGCGGGATCGGCGACATTATATTTCGCCACCGCATTGACCTACCCATCCTGACCCTGGAGGGGAATAACGACTATCTGCTCACCCAGCACCTGAAGACTAGAATTGAGGCCTTTCTGGACATGGTGAAGCGTCGCAATCTAGCCCCGCTTGAAAGTAAGAGGCAATAATATAGCCATAAGAAATAAAAAAAGGAGGGCGAAATGATAACAAAGATCGGCATCAACGGCTTTGGCCGGATCGGGCGGCAGGTCCTCAGGGCAGTCAATGAGAACCATGCGGGAAAGCTTGAGGTGGTCGCCCTCAATGACCTTACCGATACCAGGACCAACGCCCATCTCCTCAGATATGACTCTACCTACGGCGCATACCCGGGCAAGGTGGAGGCGACAGAGGATGCCATCGTCGTCGATGGCAAGGCGGTGAAGGTGCTCACTGAGCGTGACCCGGGTAAGATCGCCTGGGCCGACTACGGGGCCGAGGTGGTGGTGGAGTCCACAGGGCTCTTCACCGATGCGGCGAAGGCTGCCGCCCACCTGGAGGGCGGGGCCAAGAAGGTGATCATCTCCGCCCCAGCTAAGGGGGAGGATGCGACCATCGTCCTGGGTGTCAATGAAAACCACTACGACCCGAAAAAGCATCGCGTCATATCTAATGCCTCCTGCACCACTAACTGCATTGCCCCCGTGGTCAAGGTGCTTCATGAATCCTTTGGGGTGGAAAAAGGGCTGATGTCCACCATCCACGCCTACACCAACGACCAGCGGATCCTGGACCAGTTCCATAGCGACCTGAGGCGAGCGCGGACGGCGGCAATGAACATCATCCCCACCACCACCGGCGCGGCGAAGGCTGTTACCGTGGTCATCCCCGAGCTGGCGGGAAGGATTCACGGCATGGCCTACCGCGTGCCCGTCCCCACCGTTTCCGTGGTGGACTTCGTCGCCGTGCTAAGTAAAGAGGTCACGGTCAATAAGATTAATGAGGCCTTCAAAAAGGCTGCCGCGGGCCGCCTAAAGGGCATCCTCGAGTTCTGCGAGGAGGAGCTGGTGAGCATGGACTTCAAGGGAAACCCCGCAAGCGCCATTTTCGATGCGCACGCGACGATAGTTATCGGGGGCAATATGGTGAAGGTGCTCGCCTGGTACGATAACGAATGGGCTTATAGCTGCCGCGTCGCCGACCTGGTAGCCTTTATTGCAGAGACAGGTCTCTAGTTTTCCACTCCTATCGACGAAGGTGCTGCCCGGTCCAGGATAACGATGGGAATATGCTCGTAATTCACACAGAATTGAGGAAATAACGTCGAAAATGGCAAGGCTAGCGCAATGGAGATTAATAACCAAAGAGCTGGCAACGCATATTCCCTTCACCGCTTTTGGAGCGCTGACGGGGATCATCTTCATGGTCATAATATTCTGGGGCGGTTTTCTCGACCCGATTTACAACGCCTCCGAGACAGTTTTTTACGTCCTCCATCCCACCCATGTCTTCTTAAGCGCTCTGGTAACCACTGCGATATACAGGCTATACGGCAACAGTAAACTCTGGGCAGCTATCCTGATTGGTTATACCGGCGCCATCGGCATCGCTACCCTGAGCGATTCGATCGTTCCCTATTTAGGAGAGTCTCTGGCTGTCTTGCCTGGCAGGGAACTCCACATCGGTTTCATCGAAGAACCGTGGCTCACTAACCCCCCGGCATTGGCGGGCATTGCAATCGGTTACTGGAGACCGATTACCAAATTCCCCCACGCCGGGCATGTATTGATCAGCACCTGGGCCTCTTTATTCCATATCATCATGGCATCATTAGGGGAATCAGTAAATTGGATTCAACTTATAGCCATCTTCTCGTTCCTATTTATTGCCGTTTGGATTCCCTGCTGTCTGAGCGATATAGTTTATCCCCTACTATTCGTAAAAGGGGCTAAAAGCCACAATCACCATTAGGGGAAATCTGGCGAAATGCGTTGATTTAATATATAATCGAGACACAGTCGTCAAGCGAGGAGGAATTCCCATGCGCGTTCTTCTCATGAGCACTCCCTATCCCCTTGAAGAGAACCCCATCCCTCCCCTCTCCTTGAGCTACCTCGCCGCAGTGCTCCAAAGTGAAGGTATTGAGGTCCAGATCCTGGATCTTCTGGTATCCCAGCATTCAGCCCGCAAGATCAGGGATAAGATTGCGGAATATCAGCCTCAGCTGGTCGGCGCTACCTGCGTTACCCTGAATTCCTCCATTGCCTCCCGAAACCTGAAGGTATGTAAGGATTTTGACCCCCGCATCGTTACCCTGCTCGGTGGTCCCCATGCCAGCTTCGCCCTCAAGGAGACCCTCCTTCGGGCCCGCTGGATCGACGTTATAGTCATCGGGGAGGGGGAGCGGACGTTGGTGGAGCTAGCGAGAACCCTGGAGAAAGGCAAAGACATCCGGCAGGTGGCGGGGATCGCCTTCCGTGAGGATAACAGGGTAGTAAAAACTGAGCCCCGCACCCTTATCGAGGACCTGGATGAGCTACCCACACCAGCGCGCCACCTCTTGCCCCTCTCCAAATACCGCGCCATCGGCGCCCCCTGCACTTTAATCACCAGCAGGGGCTGTCCCTACCGCTGCATCTTCTGCTCCGGGCCCCGGCTCTTCGGGCGGCGGGTTCGCTTCCGCGATCCCAAGCTAGTGGCCGATGAGATTGAGCAGATCCATAAAGGGTTCGGTTTTGAGAGGTTAAACATCGTCGATGACACCTTCACCCTGAACCACCGCCACGCCCTAGCCGTCTGCGATGAGATCATGAGGCGCAACCTAAAGTTTCAGTGGAATGTCTTCGCCC
The DNA here is from genome assembly GCA_023129355.1 of Dehalococcoidia bacterium. Classification (GTDB taxonomy): domain Bacteria; phylum Chloroflexota; class Dehalococcoidia; order E44-bin15; family E44-bin15; genus E29-bin15. The sequence continues at coordinate 3,672 of JAGMCC010000023.1, forward strand.
GAGCCGACACCGTAACCGCGGATTTACTGAAGAAGATGAGGCGGGCTGGCTGCTCCTGGCTGCTCTACGGTGCTGAGTCAGCCTCTCCCCAGATCCTGAAGACCATCAAGAAGGGGACTACCCCGGACGATATCAGGAGGGGAACCAAGCTCGCTACCGAAGCGGGGATCGGGGTCTTCAACTCGTTCATCTTCGGTCTTCCTGGCGAAAGCCCGGAGACCGCCCGTCTGTCGCTGGCTTTTGCCCATGAGCTTAACCGGGATTACGATGCCAAATACGGTTTCCACCTGTTATCCCCCCTACCGGGAACTGAGCTCTATGAGAAGCCTAAAGAGTATGGCCTGCGCATCCTTTCCCGAAACTGGGCGAAGTATGACGCCAACGAACCGATTACCGAGACTGCTACCATGAGCCCGCAACAGGTTCTGGAACATATGGCCGACTACGACCGGATAATTGCCTATGTCTGGCAGCAGATACAGCGCAAGGCTGCGGAGGGGGATCCTGTCAGTACCGAACAAGTGAGGCAAAAAGCGAGCACGGAGTTCGTTTGGAGGCTACTCAAGGGCGATGTCATTGAGCGGCTGGGCCGGATGAAGGATGGCGGCGATCCGGTGGGGCAGCTTGCGCAGCGGGTATCGCGCAAGATGGACGTCCCGTTGGATGTAGCCGAGCGGGAGATGGGGCGACTGGTCCACATGGGGCTTCTACAGCGCGAGTCGGCAAACGGAAGATCAACATGGCAGTGGACCTAGAGGATATTGAAGCTGCGCTGAGTGAAATACTCCTCCCCCAACCCAAGCGCAGCCTCATACAGCTTAACATGGTTCGGGACATCGCGGTATCTGAGGAAAGGGTGAAGCTCACCCTGGCCTTGACCGTCCTAAGCGCTCCTGAGCGCGAGCGCCTTCAGCAAAGGGTACGCGCTGCCATTGAGACGCTCCCCGGGGTGAATGAGGTAGCCATAGAGCTTGTGGAGCACTCGCCCCAGGAGCTGAACGAGTTTGACCGTGTTGTCGCAGTGATGAGCGGCAAGGGTGGCGTGGGGAAATCGCTGGTCACCGCCCTGCTCGCCATAGCCCTCACCCGCCAGGGGTATCAGGTTGGTATCCTGGACGCCGATATCACCGGCCCCAGCATCCCTATGATGTTTGGCCTGAAGGCTCGCCCCATGGGGAGTGAAGGCGGCATCCTGCCGGTAGAGACCCGTTCAGGGATCGCGGTCATGTCCCTCAACCTGCTCTTGCCCCATGAGGACGATGCCGTTATCTGGAGAGGACCCCTGCTCGCCAAGTCGATCACCCAGTTCTGGCAGGAGGTGCTCTGGGGCAAGCTCGATTGCCTTTTGGTTGACCTGCCCCCGGGCACCGCTGATATACCCCTCACCGTGATGCAATCGCTCCCCCTTTCCGGCATCGTCATTGTCTCCACACCACAGGACCTGGCGAGCATGGTAGTGCGGAAGGCGGTTCACATGACACATAAGCTGAATATCCGCATCTTAGGGGTGGTGGAGAATATGAGCTACCTGATGATCCCGGAGACGGGAAAGAGGATCGAGCTCTTTGGTCGGAGCAGGGGGGAGGAGATGGCCAGGGAGGCGGCTGCCCCACTTCTGGGGCAACTCCCCGTAGACCCGGATCTCGCCGCCCTCTGCGACAGCGGCGACGTTGAGCGCTACAACACCGAGCCCTTCACTTCACTGTCAGCAGCCTTCATCCAGGCGATGCCAGCCTCGTCCCGCCCCTCTTAGATCAGCGGAGAAGATAGGGTATGAAACAGATACTCGACCAAGCTAAGGCCTGCACCGAGTGCGAGCTCTGCAACGAAGTTTGCCCCTCGTACTGGGCGACGGGGGAGGTGCTGTTTTCACCGATGCAGCGGCTGAAAACCGCAATCAAGCTATTTGAAGGTGGTGAAGTCAGCGACAGGGAGATAGAGAGCCTCTACAAATGTCTCACCTGTATGCGGTGCGACCAGGTATGCCCGGAAGAAATCAAGATCTCCCCAGTCGTGACCAAAGCGAGAGCTGAACTATGCAAAAGAGGGCTGGGCCCGCTAGTGAGACATAACAAGGTAATTGAAGGGATTCTATCTAAGGGAAATGCAGTGAACGGCGACCCGCAAAAAAGGCTGGAATGGCTACCGGAGGAGTTCCCCCGAAACGAATCCGATACCCTCTTATATATGGGTTGCCTCGCATCCTATCTGGTGAAGGATGCCGCCACCTCCTCATATCAGGTGCTGAAGAAGCTGGGAGTCGATTTTATGATCATGGAAGATGAGGGCTGCTGCGGCTCCATTTTATTTACGACGGGCAGGATTGATCTTGCCGGTGAGTGGTCCCAGAAGATCGTGGACCGGTTTAAGTCGCTGGGAATCCGCAGAATTATTGTTACCTGTCCTGTCTGTCAGGAGCGCTTCAAGCATTCCTATGCCGAGGTACTCGGGGGGGTTGACTTCTCCGTCTACCATATGGCGGAGGTCATATATGATCTGTTGAAGGATAACCCTGACCTACTCACTAAGGTTCAAAGAACCATGACCTACCAGGACCCCTGCCTGCTGGCGAGAGGGGAAGGCATTAGCGAAGAGCCCCGAAGAATACTCCAGTGGTGCGGGGTAGAACTAAAAGAGATGCCGGTAAACCGGGCAGAGGCTACTTGCTGCGGTGCCGGCGGTGGGGTCAGGTCCGCTTACCGGGACCTGGCTACGAAAATAGCGTCCAACCTGCTTAACACAGTGGAGACGGAATCTATCGTCAGTGCCTGCCCCTTCTGCACCTTTAACCTTAACCACGCCGCAGAGGAAGGACGGATGATGAAGCGCTCGACCTATTTTACCCATATTGTGCTGGAATCTCTAATGTGAGCTGGAAAACTAGCCTGAAGGAGGTATAAAATGCCACTCCGCATAACCACCCTTAGCGAAAATACCGCCGGGTTCCCCATTGTGCTCGCCGAGTGGGGGCTGAGCGTCCTGGTACAGACAGAGGATCTCAATATACTGCTTGACACCGGCGCCAGCACCTCTGTGCCCCACAATGCCCCCATTTTGGGGGTAGATTTGTCAACAATCGATAAGATAGTACTGAGCCATGGTCACTATGACCATACCGGTGGGCTTAAGGAGGTGCTGGCAAAGACTGGGGCGGTTGAGATTATTGCCCACCCCGATATATGGGCTAAAAAGTATATACGCTTCGGTGAGCGAGAATCTTACATCGGCGTCCCCTTCTCCAGAGAGGAGCTTGAGGCACTGGGTGCCTCGTTTACCCTGAGCAAGGAGCCCGTCTGGATCAGCAATGACATTGTTACCACTGGCGAGATCCCGATGACAACCGAATATGAAGAGATTGACCCTAATCTATATGTTAAAGAGGATGGCGAATGGCTTTCCGACCCTCTCTGGGATGACCGGGCGCTCGTTATCAAGACAGGTGAGGGGCTGGCGGTCATCCTGGGCTGCGCTCACCGCGGTGCGATCAATACCCTGCGCCACGCCCAGGAGATAACGGGGGTGGCATTAATTCACACCGTCATTGGCGGCACCCACCTCATTGGCGCAACCGAGGAGCGGGTGCTGCGCACTGCTACCGCCCTGCAGGAACTTGGGGTGCAGCAGGTTGGGGTGTCGCATTGCACCGGGCTCCCCTCTGCCGTGCTCCTGGCCCAGCAGCTTGGTCAGGCCTTTTTCTTCAATAACACAGGCACCAGCATAACCATCCCTTAACCGGAGGGTACATCACAGGAAGTTGTTATTAATATTCACGCCAACTCTACAAATCAAGCTACCTAGACAAAGGGAGAGTTGAATGAAAGCCCAAATCTTGAAGGATATTTCCCCAGTCGAGAATCGACCTCTGGAATTGGTATATTTACCAGTTCCTCAGCCGAGATCAAAAGAGATCCTGGTGAGGATTTCGGCCTGCGGGGTCTGCCACACCGAACTGGACGAAATTGAAGGGAGGCTTCAGCCAAAACTTCCGATGATTTTGGGTCATGAAATTATTGGCAAAGTTGAAAGCTTGGGTTCGCGAGTGACAAAGTTCAAAGTCGGAGATAGAGTGGGTATTGCTTGGATATACTCTGCCTGTGGAAAATGCCATTTCTGCAAAGAGGGAAACGAAAACTTATGCTATGAGTTTCAAGGCACTGGGTTACAGGTCAATGGTGGATATGCTGAATACACCGTGGTCTCAGAAGATTTCGCCTATTTGATTCCTGACAGGTTCACCGATTCTCAGGCAGCCCCTCTTTTGTGTGCCGGAGCAATTGGATTTCGAGACCTAAGACTTTCAGGGATTAAGCCTGGGCAAACTTTGGGGCTTTTCGGATTTGGGGCCTCGGCTCACATCGTGATTCAGCTGGCCAAATACTGGGGTTGCGGAATTTTCGTCTTTACCAGAAGCGAAGAGCATCGCAACCTGGCTAAAAAATTGGGAGCAGTTTGGACCGGTAGAGCAGAAGATGATCCCCCTCAAAGACTCACCTGCGTAATAGATTTCACTCCGGTGGGAGAGACAGTACCTAACGCTCTGAGAGTCCTCGAAAAAGGCGGAAGATTGGTGATGGCGGTGATTCGAAAGAGGAGCCCAATCCCACCTTTAGACTATGCTCGGTTGCTATGGGATGAAAAAGAAATAAAAAGTGTAGCGAACATCACCAGAAAGGATGTTCAAGATTTTCTTCCTCTGGCTGCTGAGATTCCGATCATCCCTGAGGTTCGAGAGTTCGGATTGGAGGAGGCAAACGAAGCCCTACTTTTACTAAAGCAAGGTAAGATCCAGGGCGCTGCAGTTTTGAGAATAGACTAGCGGGTGAGGCCTTCCTCTTCAACAACACGGGCAACAGCACAACCGTCCCATAATAAGTTCCATTTGAGCCCGTTCAGATAGATGGGTTACACCCTACCCTCATTGTAAGGCACTCTTTCATCGTCATGGTGAGGCTTGTCCCAGCGAAACGTTTTCACCGTCAATGAGCTTGGAGGTGATGTGTCACAAATGTACTGGACCAGTACATCATTTGCCTTTCGTGCCCGGATGGTAGTATAATGGCGATTTAGGGGGTGAGGAATGTCTCTGGCGGAATTACGCGATCTATTTATTATCATCTTTGCCGCACTGGGCATCGGGGCCACTATCTTCTTTGCCATTATCACATTCCTGATCTTCCGCAGGATTCAGGCCATCCTCAATTCGGGGAGGGCGATCGCAGGGAATATTCGGAGCATCACCACCGCGGTGTCCCATGACGTCGTCAAGCCACTGGCCAGCATCGCCGGCGTGGTGCAAGGGATCGCTAAGGTTTTAGACTTCATCTCTGACAGGAGAAAGGAGGGGAGGAAAGGTGGCCGAGGAGAATAGGGGGCATGGCTTTCTAACCGGGCTCATCATCGGAGGAGTCATTGGCGCGGCACTCACGTTCTGGCTGGTGGAGCGGATGGGCCAGCCGGGGAGGCGGGGTGTGGGCGTCGGTAGCAGGGCAGGTGAGCTTGCCAGTTATATTAAGGATGAGGTTTTTGGCAGGGCGAAGGAGTTAATCAGGCGTACTATCGAGGAGGGAAGCGAGACTGCTCGCAAGACCCGCTCCGACCTTGAAGAGAGGTTGAAGAAGGAAAGCGAAGAATAGCTTAACGTTTTAGAGCGAAACATCAAAACAGGGAGGCAGGGCCTCCCTGCCTATTTTACCCCATATCTTGGGTAGGAGCCAAAGACCTTGAACAGGGAGGTCTTCTCGCGCACCATTTGCAGTGCCCCGCTGACCGAGGGGTCATCGTGATGACCCTCCAGGTCGATAAGGAAGATATACTTCCCCAAACTCTCCTTGGAGGGGCGGGATTCCACCTTTGCCAGGTTGATATTTCGCTGGGCGAACTCTTGAAGCACCTCACAGAGCACCCCGGGACGATCATCTGCGAAGGAGAAACAGAGGGATGTCTTGTCAAAGCCCGTTGGGGGGTGATCTGTCGAGGCGAGAACCACAAAGCGGGTGACATTGGCGGCCTGATCCTGAATCCCTTTAGCTAGGGTCTCGGCGCCATAAAGCTCGGCCGCTCTACTGGTGCCGATGGCGGCAGCCCGGTGAGGCGAGGCCATCATCTCCTCCACCGCAGCGGCGGTGGAGAGGGCGGCCACCACCTCCACCCTGGGGAAGCAGCGCTCGATGAATTGGCGGCATTGCGCCAGTGCCTGGGGATGGGAGTAGAGCACCTTCACCTCGCTTGCCTCGGTCCCTGGCTTGACCAGGAGGTGGTGCTCAATGGGCAGCACCAGCTCCTTTTTAATGAGCACCCCCGACTCATGGATCAAGAGATCAAGGGTATCGGTAACCGACCCCTCAATACTGTTCTCGATGGCCACCACCCCCTCCTCCGCCATCCCCGAAGCTACAGCGACCGCCACCGCAGGGATGCTGGGGAAGGGGATGAACTGGGCGGTTTTATCGTAAAGAAGCGCCGCCTCCTCGGTGAAGGTTCCCGGCGGCCCAAGATATGCAATCCTCTTTGCCATACCTACTCTGTGAGTGCTGCCCTCAGCGCCCCTTCCACTTCTGGCCTGGTTACCGCAACTACCTGAGCATCTGCCTCTAAAATGGTATCGCCTGTTGGCACCTGGGCTCCCCATTTCCCGATCATGAGGCAGATCACGCTATCGGGAGGGAAAACGATCTGCCTCATCCGCTTACCCACCACTGAGGAATCCGGGGGGATCTTTACCTCAACGATCTCCAAATCTCCCCCCTTCAGGGTGAGGAGATGGACCAGGGGGTGAGTGGGCACCTCCTCCTGGATATGCTCCAGGATGAGATTGGTGCTGCTTACCGTGACATCGATGCCCAGTTTTTTAAACAGCGCCTCATTTTTGGGATTGTTTATCCGTGCGATGGTGCGTTGCACCTTGAATTTGTGCTTTGCCACCTGGCAGGCTACCAGATTATCCTCGTCCTCGTCGGTCACCGCAATAAACATGTCCGCCCGCTCCGTCCCCACCTCGGCCAGGGTTCGCGCCTCGCAGCCATCGCCGCGAGTACAAACACTGCCCAACTGCTCGGCGATGAGTTCACATTTTTTGGCGTCTTTCTCCAGAACGAGAACCTCATGTCCCTCGCTCAAAAGGGCCTGGGTGAGGTAATATCCCACCTTCCCGCCGCCGACTACGATAATATACATCAAAGCCCCCTTAGCCCACGACTTTATCTCGCAGAAGTTGCGCCCCTACCGTGGTGGGGCTGATGGTTTCCAGCCCCAGGGTATGATACAACTCTTCGCGGAGGGGATCGTAGATGCGACAAACCACCTTGGGCACATTAAATACATGCTTTGCTATCTGAGCCGCCATTACATTGCGGTTATCCCCTTGGGTCACGGCAACAAAGGCATCTGCCTCCTCTAT
>JAGMCC010000230.1 GCA_023129355.1 Dehalococcoidia bacterium
TCTCGGTGCTCATAACCACTGCCTTCGACAGCATGAAGCAGGCCGCAGCCATGCTGCGGGAGGCTGGCTTCAGAGAGCAATTCAAACTCATGATCGGGGGAGGCGTAACCACCTCCGTGGTCAAAGACTACGTGGGGGCTGACTTCCAGACTACAGATGCGACAGAGGGCGTGGCCTACTGTATAGATGTGATGAGAGGGGGATAGAGATGGCCAGCGAAACGATGACCTCCCAGGAAAGAGTGCAGGCCGCAATACAGCTGGAGAAGCCGGACCGCGTACCGATTGCTATTCTGGCCACCGCAGCACCATTCGCCCGCATCTCCGGTATGGCCGCAGCGGAGTTCTACAGAAACGAGGACAAAGCAAATAATGCCATATACAAGGTGTTCGATGATGTTGGGGGGTGGGACCTGGACCTGGGCAGCGTTACCGGGAAGTCGATAATGATGATGAAAACGGTAATGACGCTGGCCCTCGGGCTCAGGCTGGCCTATCCCGGCCTGGACCTGCCCGATGACTACGCTTACCAGGCATGTGAGGAGGAGGTGCTGAAGCCTGAAGACTACGACACCATTGCGGAGATAGGCTGGGTGAAGTTCATGACCGAGGATCTCGTATTCCGCGTCTTGGACATCACGCCAGCGGAGCTGAACCAGATACTGAATGAGATAATCCCCAGCGTCTTCAAGGGCATGGACGAGTGGGCGAAACGGGGGGTTGTTACCATGTATCCCCCCTCCCCTTTCACCTGCCACCCCTTCTTCAGGCTCTCGCTGGGCCGCTCGATGGTCAGATTCACCGAGGACCTGTACTACAACCCTGAAATGATAGAGGGGGCCCTGAAGACGATGACCCGCGAGTTCATCGAGACCACGATCAACGGCTGCAAGATGTTCAACAGCAAGATAACCCTCCTCGTCGAGGAGCGCGCCGGCGGTTACTTCTACCCCATGCGGATCTTCGAACGTTTCTGGTGGCCCTACACCCTGGAGATCGTGGACGCCCTGTGGTCAGAGGGGATCGCCACCTGGTTCCACCTGGACACCAGCTGGGACAAGAATATCCCCTACTTCAAGCAGCTGCCCCGGGGCTCGGCGATCCTGGCGCTCGACGGCACCACCGACATCTTCGCCGCTAAAGAGGTGCTACGCAACCACATCTGCCTCTCCGGCGATGTGCACCCCACGCTGCTGTCCCTGGGGAAGCCGGAGGAGGTAGAGGCCTACTGCAAGAAGCTGATCGACGAGGTTGGCGGGGACGGTGGATTCTTACTGTCATCCGGGTGCGAGCTGCCTGCTGCCATCAAGGCGGAGAACCTGAAGGCGATGATCCACACCGGCAAGACCTACGAGCTTTCTAAAGGTGGGAAATCCCGTAAAGAGTAGAGGCAAACTTCCAGGTCGCTCTTCTTCCAAACTTGGTATTTTGGGTTTAATCATGTTGTAGTTTGGAAAACGAAGAAAATCAGAGTATATGTATGATGTAAGTAGTGTAAGTGCGAGGGCCTGTGCGCTACAATCATGTCAGAAGAAAGGACGTGACGAATCATGGCTAATGACTTGGTTATCACCTTAGCAGATTTAGAAGAAAAGGAGGCGTTGGAAACGGTCCAAAGTAGATTAAATACCGGTGATGACCCTATCGATATCCTAAGAGACGCTAGACGCGGTATGGAAATTGTTGGTCAGCGTTTTTCGAGTGGTGAATACTTCATCCCGGACCTTGTGTATGCCGGCGAGATCCTAAAGGAGATAACCGAGTTAGTCAAGCCGAAACTGACACAAGCCAGCGAAGTCAAGCGGCTGGGGAAGGTCATCATGGGCACCGTGGCGGGGGACATACATGACATCGGCAAAAACATCGTGGTCTTTATGCTCGATGT
>JAGMCC010000231.1 GCA_023129355.1 Dehalococcoidia bacterium
GTGATGAGCCACGTTCGCTTCTCCTTCCAGGCACAGTGCAGCCCCTTAATACCAGAGGGGCAGGCGGACATAGTGGTTGGACTGGAGCCCATGGAAGCGTTGCGCGTCATCACAGATTTCGGAAACCCCAAGACAAGAGTTATCGTCAGCCCCAGACCTATCTATCCCATTTGGGTTCTCTCAGGGCAAGCCAAATATCCACCCGTGGAAGAGATTTTGGGGAAGCTGGAGGATCTGGTGGACACGGTTCAGGTGGTCAAGACCACTGAGGATGGGGACACACCACTGGCCGCTAATGTGCTTATGATGGGGGCCTTAGCCGGGTCGGGGCTAGTGCCCATTCCAATCGGAACCTTCGAGGAGGCGATGAGAGAGATACTGAGCCCCAGGGATTTGGAAACCAACCTCCGCGCCTTCAGGAAGGGTGTGGAGGCGATAGGAAAAGGCTAGCACATTGGCGATATCAAAGATAAAGGGGGCAAAAATGAGGTTCAAGGTGGTGAATGCCAGTCCTCTGGAAAATTCCTATGCCCCGGAGATGCTGCGGAAAATCGGGGCTGAGTATGTGCACAAGGCCTGCTGGTCAGATGATGAGCTAATCGAAACGGCGCACGACGCCGATGGGGTGATCAGCAGCCCGGTTGAGCGCTATCCCCGGAGGGTGATCGAGAAGCTGACCAGGTGCAGGGTGATCAGCAACATGGGGGTGGGATACGACACCATAGATGTGGATGCCGCCACCGAGCACGGCATCTGCGTCTGTCATGTCCCCGACTATTGCATGGATGAGGTATCGGAGCATACCATGGCGCTTATCCTGACCTGTGCCCGGCAGATCGTGGCGATAAACCGGATAATGAAAGGGGGAACGCTGATTAGGCTGCAGCCACCATGGGTGGAGGGCCCGGTGTTTAAGCTGCGGGGGCAGACCCTGGGGCTGGTTGGCTTCGGCAGGATCCCGCGCACCCTTGTCCACAAGGCCCAGGGTTTCGGGCTCAAGGTCATTGTCTACGATCCCTTCATCTCCCCCACCAGCGTGGTCGGTTACGATGTGGAAATGATTGAGAAGCTAAATCAACTGCTTCGGCAGTCAGACTTTGTCTCCGCCCACACTCCCCTTACTGAAGAGACGGCGCATATGTTTGGCACGAAGCAATTCAAGAGGATGAAGCCCACAGCCTATTTCATTAATACCGCCCGGGGCGGCCTGGTTGACCAGGAAGCTCTTTTTGAAGCCCTCACCGAGGGCTATATCGCAGGGGCAGCGCTGGATGTCATTGATCCAGAGCTCAATTTAGAAAGCCCAATCTTGAAGCTGGATAACGTCATCTATACCGGTCATTCTGGTTACTACTCCGAGACATCGCTCCCGGAGCAACACCGCCGCGTAGTGCAGGATGTAGCTCTGGTCCTACAGGGCAAGTGGCCCCGGGGCTGGGCAAACCCTCAGGTTAAGGGTAGATTTATCGCCCGGTGGGGGAAGAGCCAGTAGCGCGCCAGAGCAATCCCTTCGTTAAATTACCTGACCCATAATATCCAAGAGATTACTTCGGCCCAGGTCGGCCGACGCTTCGACCGAAATCAGGGTCAGAATGAAGGAGGGATGGGTCAGGATTAATGGACTGGACGAGTTCAACTTGTTGATAAGCCTTAGCGCCAATGGTATTCTGTGAAAGCAGCATTTAATCGAGGTCGAGTAGCATTGAACTGTAGTGGTTTAACTTTAAGTACTCATATACAATAATTTCATGGTTATTGGGGGGAAATGATACATCATGGAAGCAATGGAAAGTTTATCGAAATGTGTCCAGGAAAGGCCTGCCGAGTTAAAAAGGTTGAGGGATGGTGGAATTAAA
>JAGMCC010000232.1 GCA_023129355.1 Dehalococcoidia bacterium
TTCACCAAGGTCTACCTCAACTGGCTGGAGAACATCCGCGACTGGTGCATTAGCCGCCAGCTCTGGTGGGGGCACCGCATCCCGGTGTGGTATTGTGGTGAATGTGGCCAGCTCACCGTGGCCATTGATGATCCCCGAGCCTGCATTCAATGCGGCTCGTCGAACATCGTTCAGGATCCCGATGTCCTCGATACCTGGTTCAGCTCGGCGCTCTGGCCCCACTCCACCCTGGGCTGGCCCGATTCTACCGGGGATTTTGACTATTTCTATCCGACATCGGTGATGGAGACGGGGTATGACATCCTCTTCTTCTGGGTGGCTCGTATGATAATGATGGGGCTGGAGAATACCGGGGAGGTGCCATTCAATACCGTTTATCTTCACGGACTGGTGCGTGATGAGAAGGGTGAGAAGATGAGCAAGGTGAAGGGCAACGTCTTGAACCCCCTGGATACCATCGAGAGCTATGGCACCGATGCCCTGCGCCTTGCCCTCTCCACAGGCACCTCGCCGGGAAACGATATTAGGCTGAGCAAGGGGAAGCTGGAGGCAGCCCGTAACTTCGCCAATAAGCTGTGGAACGCCTCCCGGTTCATACTGGGCAACATGGAGGAAGGGGTGAGCATCGATGAAATTGAAAGAGCCACGCTGCCCCTTCAGGATCGCTGGATTTTGAGTCGGCTGAATCGTCTTGTAGCCAGTGTCGAGAGCCTCATGTCAGATTTCCAGTTCGGGGAGGCACAGCGGCAGATCCACGACTTCCTCTGGGGAGAGTTCTGCGACTGGTATATCGAGATGGCGAAGCTCCGCCTTAAGGGTGGGGAGAGGGGTGGAGAGAGCGAAAAAGGCGAAAAAACCCCGCTGCCCGTGCTGGCCCATGTCCTGGAGACCTCATTGCGCCTGCTACATCCCTTCATGCCCTTTATTACTGAGGAGATATGGCAGAGCCTTAAAGTATATCTCGGCTACGAAACGGCCGAATCCATCATGGTATCCCCCTACCCTGCCGCCGATGAAGAGGCGCTGGACGACGAGGCGGAGAAACAGATGGCGGTGGTCATAGAGATCGTTCGGGCGATCAGAAACGCACGCGCTGAGTTCCGGGTGGAGCCCGCCAGGTGGATTGAGGCGCGGGTTGTCGCTGAGGACGCAAAGCCCGCTATTGAAACCCAGGCTCAGGCTATCGAAGCCCTGGCACGGGTAAGGCCGCTCACCATCACCGGTATCGAAGATGCTAGGCCCGCGGGTGGGAAAGGTTGGGAGAGCGGGAAAAAGGCCAAGATGGTAGTGCTTGAGGGGGCGGAGGTGATCCTGCCTATGGAAGGCATGGTCGACCTTGAGGCGGAAAGGGCGCGGTTAAAGAAAGAGAGCGAGGGCAATCAGGCAGAGATCGCCCGCATCGAGGCCAGGCTTAAGGACCAAAGCTTTCTTTCCAAGGCGCCGGCGGATGTGGTGGCAAAGGAGAGGGAGAAGCTCAACGCGCTTCATGGAAAGCAGGAAAGGCTGATGGAGAGGCTCGCCGAGATTAGCTAGCAAGCGGTGACATGAGTAATTCCCTACGCAGGCAAGCCAAATCCAGATATATTAATCACATTTGATATTGAAAATAGGACATTGAGTAGCTATAATTTGCTTCCAAGAAATTGCTATATAAAGCGGACTATATTGGGGGAATAAGAGGATGACAACTTTTTCGGATGCGAGACCAAGAGAATGGCCTACCCCCGCGCTTTTGAAATGGGCCCGTGAGCAGGCTGCTTATGAACTGGCAGAAGTAGAAGAATTACTCGATATTCCCATAAGTACCCTTAAGGCCTGGGAACAGGGAGAGGAAC
>JAGMCC010000233.1 GCA_023129355.1 Dehalococcoidia bacterium
GATTCAGCGATGATCACCACACCGCTGACCCCACCATAAGGGGGAAATGAGTGAAAGGATTCGCTCAGTATGGTCGCACCGGCCACCCTGCAAGCGGAGAGGAGGGTGTCTTTCAGGAAGTCGAGGTCGCTCAAGCGCTTCCGATCACAATCCTTGAGTTCCAGGATCAGGTGCTTCCCTACAGCGTCCAATCGCCCACCTCCTTCAAGATTAACAAAGAAATTTTATCCGACATCGTTCAATTTATCAATAGGTGGCTGCCATGAAAAGGAAACTCGCCAAATTAGAGAAGACGCCTTCACAACGCCAGGCAATTTGTCAGGAGCACGCTAGCAAGAATAAGAAACTCGCCAAATTAGAGAAGACGCTATTAGAGGGCGAAAAGGGCGAAAAGGGCGAAAAGGGCGAAAAAGGAGGGGAAGTGGGCCTCGCTAAGGGGGCACTGCTCGCCTCGGGGGTGGAGACGGAGCAAGAGTTTAATCGCTATCTTGCCAAGGTCGACCGGCTTTGCCAAAGGATCGTTGACACTCTTTGCGATCTTTTCGAAAAGGGCAGTGATTGGGAAAAGGCAAAGGGAATCTTCGACTGGCTATGGCGAGCGAAGCCCTATCGCTATGAGTATGGGGGCAGCTTCAGGCTAACCGAGGTCCTCGATGCTCAGCTTGGAGAAAAGGGCGGAGGTGTGGAGGGTGGGGAGAGCGAAAAAGTGGGCAACTGCCTGGGGCTCACCCTCCTTTACAACGTGCTGGCCCAGAGGTTTGGGCTCATGGTAGGGGCGGCTCACCTGGAGGATGCCTTTGGGCTGGGCCCCCATCTTTTCACTGTGCTCTATACTGGGGGGCGCACCATCGATATCGAGAATATCTTCTCCGATGGCTTCGACTACCGGGAACATCAGGGCGCGCCACCGATGGGTGTAGGTAGAGAGAGCGGGGAGGGCAAAAGAGAGGAATGGGGAGACCGGGAGCTGATCGCCGATATTTATCATAGCGTGGCAAATGAGTTCTTCGCGTCAGGAAAGTGGGAACGCGCCATCGAAAACTATGATAAGTCGATCACGTTGCACCCCAAATATACCAGGGCATACCTCAATAAAGGGATAGCTCTGGTTCAGATGGGAAGGGCAGAAGAGGCGGAGGAGTGGTTTAGGTAAAGGCGATTATTCCTTCTCTTGCTGGTCCAACTCAGCCGCTTTCTGGGAGAACCAGGGGCCCAGGGCGAGAAAGTCCCCGCGGTGATAAAATATCTGAACCGCCATGGCCAAAAGCGCGAAATCAATAGCCAAACTGTACCCTGAAAGCAACGGAACCGCGTCGCCAAAGCAAGGGCAGATACTGATGTCCAGTCCTCGGGCGAGGGCTTGGATCTTGGCAATGGCGAAGCTCAGCACCACCAACCCGCTGACCGTGGCGCCGGCTCTGAGGAATAGCCCCACCACCAGAAAAATCCCCAGGGCGATCTCCAGAGGGGGCAGAACGTAGCCATAGGCTGTAGCCAGCTGGTGAGGCAGCATATTGTACTTGTTGATCTCCCATATCAGAGAGTCGATGTAGGAAGGTTCTATTTGCATCTTAGCCACGCCAGCGAAGATAAACACCCCTCCCAGTGTCAGTCGTGAGGCTAGTGTCAGATAGCGATGGCGAAGGAACGGCTCGGTGCGTCTCCAATAAGGGCTCAGGGCTTGCATCGCCCGGTTGGTGGTTACGTTCTTCATTGTAATTATGATATTATATTGTGTTTCGCCTTGTGCTGTCCAGCTTCATCCTTGACAGCGCTATAGGGGCGAACTAAAATAAATCTGCGCCGAGGTAGCTCAGGGGTAGAGCAGCGGA
>JAGMCC010000234.1 GCA_023129355.1 Dehalococcoidia bacterium
TCCCGGTGCCTACGCCCCAATAGGAGTGCCCACCCATCCCTCGCCGGTCTATGAGATCATATGGGACCTCTTAGTTTTCGCTGTGCTCTGGCGGCTAAAAGGGCGGCTGAAACCAGATGGCTCGCTATTTCTCCTCTACCTTTCCCTATATTCCTTTGGGCGTTTCTTCATCGAGTTCACCCGGGCGGTGACGCCGAATCAGATAAATGTGGGCGACCTGCTGCATGCGCCCCATTTCATCGCCCTTATCGTGCTGGCGGTTTGCGTCCCCCTGCTCATCTACAGGATGAGGAAGGCGAGGGCACTAGGCCGCGGGGGTGAAATCGAGGATGTTTAGCTGAAGCGTCTCCCCACCACCCCATAGATCGACCCCAAGGTTGAAGACGATGTCCAGCCGTGGGGTGACCTCGTCGATAAGCTGGCCCATCCTGAAGCCAATAGCATCCCAGGCTACCCCATCATCCCTTAGCTTTAGCTTCAGGTGCTCCCCCCCACCGCCCACGCTACGATACTGCTCCACCTTTACATCCCTAGCAATGAATATCGGGTCAGGGTTGGCACGTCCGAAGGGAGCGAGCTGCTGCATCATTCTAAAGGTGTCCCCGCGAAGGGAGGAGAGTGAGACCTCGGCATCGATGTATATCACGGAGCGAAGGTCGAAAGAGGTCAGACGGTTTGAGGCAATCTGAACCAGTCGTTGCTGAAGCTGATCCAGGTTTTCGGTAGCTACGACGAACCCTGCTGCCATGGGATGCCCGCCAAATCGAGAGAGGAGATCGCTGCAATCGCTCAGGGCAGCGACGATGTCGAAATTGGGGATGCTGCGAGCGCTCCCCCGGCTCCAATGCTTGCCCCGCTCTAAGACAACCACGGGGCGGCAGAACTCATCCACTAACCTGCCGGCAGCCACCCCCACCACCCCACTGTGGAAGTCCTCGCCACCAACCATAATAAGGGGGAAATCGGTGCCGGTGGCAATTATCTGCTCCCTTGCCTTGGCCAGCATCTCCTCGGTAAGCCTTTTCCGCTCCGTATTTTTCCTCTCCAGGAGACTGGCAAGCCTCTGGGCCTCCTCTGAGGATTTGGTCGATAATAGATTATAGCCTATGCCGGCATGGTCCATCCGCCCCGCTGCGTTGAGGCGAGGTGCTAAAACCCAGGAGATGACCTCCGAGTCAATGCCGGCAAGGGGCACGCCAGCGCACCTGGCCAGCTCCCTCAATCCCGGCCGCTTTGTATTATGTAACACCGCAATGCCGCGCTTGACCAGGTAGCGGTTCTCGCCAAGGAGGGAAACCATGTCAGCCACCGTCCCCAGAGCCACCAGATCTAAAAAGTTCCCCATATCGCTGTCCTTGCCCAAATAACGAAAAAGCGCCTGGAGTAGTTTGAAGGCCACGCCCACGCCGGCGAGCTCCGGGAAGGGATAACGGGAGTCGGCCCGCTTCGGATTGACCACCGCAATGGCCGGTGGCATTTGGGGAGGGACGGTGTGGTGGTCAGTTATCACAATGTCAAGCCCCATCTGATGCGCCCTCGCCACCTCAGGGGCAGCGCTGATGCCGCAATCCACCGTGATCACTAAACTAACCCCTTGCTGATATAAGCGCATTAAGGCATCATCGTTAATGCCATAGCCCTCCTCAGTGCGGTGGGGAATATATGGAACCGCCTTTCCACCAATGGAGGAGAGCCCCTCAATGAGAAGGGTGGTAGCCGTGATGCCGTCGGCATCGAAGTC
>JAGMCC010000235.1 GCA_023129355.1 Dehalococcoidia bacterium
GTGGAGCAGGTACTTCTTCTACACTAAACAGTCGCGTCAGTACTTCGGCAAAGGCCTGATAGCAAAGGAGATGAGCGTTCCAGCCCTCTGGCGAACCATCATCTCTAGCATCATTCGTCACCCCTTCAGCGGGCTAGTGTGGATCCTGTGCTATGGAAGTGGCAAAGTTGAGTTCATGCGTAGGGTTAATTTTAAGGAATATGAATGTGGTCTCTTCTGGACAAAATCTGCACCGCTAATGATCCAGGCCACGGCAACGCGTGAGGCATGAGGGTGATCTTGGGTAAGACAATCACTTCTCAAAAGTTCTTATACTTGGTGCTCTTACTAACACAGCCACCCTTTCCAACCTTATAACTACTTCATGAACGCACAGCGCTACCACATGTAATCTACCTTAATTTTGCCTTCGTTACAAAAAGCATACTAGTCACGTTGTGACAGGCATAAATAGCTTCATTGTTGCACAATTTATCCAAAGGTTCATTATCTACGCTTGTCATGGCGATACTTGGCAGACCGTCAGCATGACGCCATATAGCAGCACATCATCTTACCAGCACGACCTCTCTTTTCAAAGCTATGTTATAATTGCTAAAGATATGGAAGGAGAAAGTTGTGTTCGTAATAGAAGTGCGGGAACACTTCGACGCGGCGCACGCGTTGAGGGGCTATAGGGGGAAATGCGAGAACCTTCACGGGCACCGCTTTGAGGTGGTGGTAACGCTGCGGGCTACGGAGCTGGACAAGACCGGGTTGGCCTACGATTTTACGGTACTCAAGCGGCACCTCAGGGAGATATTGGCCCGCTTCGACCATACCTATCTGAACGATGTGCCCCCCTTTGACAAGGTTAACCCCTCCTCAGAGAACATTGCCGCCACAATATATGAGGAATTCCAAAAAAGGGAACTCCCCATCTTCAGTGTCCAGGTCTGCGAATCAGCGGACTCTTGCGTCACCTATATACCGGACAAACCAGTTTAGGTCTTGGATTCTGACTCCTCGGTGATCTCTGGCGGGGCCTCGATCGCGGTCACTGCCATGATCCACCCGATCCAGAATCCCAGCATCAGCACTACAAAAAAGCCAATGATCACCGGAACCGCAATGGCCCAGACCACCAGGTCGCGCTGCAGGACTATCCCAGCGATAAAGGCAACCCCTGCCACAATAGTTCCCAAGCAAATCAGCACACCAACTATGCGAGACTTCTGCATGCTACCTCCTATATCTTAGGTGCGAAGCTCCGGCGGGAGTAGATTTGGGATAGTGTCCTCTATGGGATAGGTTGCCGCGCAACTTTCACAATACAGGGAGCCCTTGATGACCTCTCTCTCATCCTCCTCCTCAACGGTAAGCTTCAGGGTTCCCTTGCACAGTGGGCAGGCGAGGATTTCCATAAGATCACGTTTCATTATCCCTCCTTATCCTCGGATAGAATTCTACCTCACCATATCCCCATCGTCAACATCACGGCTTCTTCGCCTTGACAGCGCTCTTCTTCTGCGAATAGAATGCTGAGAGCCGGTAAAGGGGGGATACCTGTGAAAAGGACGAGGATTTGCGAGCTACTGGGAATAGAGTATCCCATAATCCAGGGGGGGATGACATGGATTGCCAACGCTGAGCTGGCCGCTGCCGTTTCTAATGCCGGAGGGCTGGGCATAATCAGCCCCAACGCTGTGATGAGGTTAGAGGATGACCTG
>JAGMCC010000236.1 GCA_023129355.1 Dehalococcoidia bacterium
CCCAGGCTGATACCGCAGCGCAAGCAGGCAAAGTGCTCCGAGAAGAGAAGCTCCTCCCCATCGAGTACCTCGACCAGCACCACCCCACCCCCCAGTTTGAGCGAGGTCTCCACGGAATCGGCAAGGCGACCCTGTTGCACCCGCCCCTCGATGACCAGCCTATCGACCACCGCCTCGATGTTGTGCTGCTTGTATTTATCCAGGTCGAAATCCTCAGAGAGGTCACAGACGCGACCATCGACCCTGACCCGCACATACCCCGCCTTCCTCAGGTCCTCAAACACCCCCTGATGCTCCCCCTTGCGATCCTTGATCAAAGGGGCCATGATCATAATCCTGGTCTGAAGGGGAAGCTCCAGCAGCGCATCTACGATCTGCTGCACCGTTTGCTGTGAGATCTCCCGCCCGCAATTGGGGCAGTGGGGGTGACCCACCCGAGCGAAGAGCAATCTCAGATAGTCATAGATTTCGGTTACCGTGCCCACTGTGGAGCGGGGATTTCTTCCTGGTCCCTTCTGGTCAATGGAGATAGCTGGGCTCAGCCCCTCGATGTAGTCCACATCGGGCTTTTCGATCCGACCGAGGAACTGGCGGGCATAGGCGGATAGTGATTCGACATAACGACGCTGCCCTTCAGCGTAGATGGTATCAAAGGCAAGCGAGCTCTTCCCCGAGCCGGAGACGCCCGTGATGACCACCAGCTTGTCCCTGGGGATGGTGACGTCGATGTTCTTCAGGTTATGCTCCCGTGCCCCTTTTACGAGTATTGAATCTAAGGGCATGGCCGATACCTCCAGCTTGCCAGCGCTTCATTGTAACATGGGATGGAAAGCCAAACAAGGGTTGCGTATGGCGATTGCACTTGGTTAACCGTTGCTATATACTGGTGCCAGGTGGGCCTAGATTGGTGTTTCAGGGTCATGGACCCGGGAGAGCGGGCTGATGGCTGGCTTCGGCGGAAAGAAAGCTCTAGCAATCCGACAAACGGGGTCTTGAGGCTGCATCGGCAAGGGTTAACCACCTACTAGGAAGGAGGTCGACGATGGCTTTGCAGGACAAGACCCTGGTGTGTCGTGATTGTGGCGTAGAGTTCACATTCACAGTTGGTGAGCAGGAATTCTATACGTCGCGCGGGCTGGAGAGTGAGCCCACTCGCTGCCCGGAATGTCGTGCGGCGAGGCGACGGAGTCGCTTTGACGACCGGTCACCGCGTCAGATGTACCCTGCGGTGTGCGCCGCTTGTGGCAAGGAGACTGAGGTTCCTTTTGAGCCCAGGAGTGGGCGACCGGTATACTGCAATGAGTGCTTTGCCAACATGAGAAATCGTCCCAGGCGCTTCTAACCGGGAACAGCCGAGATGCCCTTCATGCTCAGAGACGTCTCGGCTTCTCTTATCACGGAGGGTGTGATGAATATCGGTGTCTGTAAGGTGAGGCTTCGCCTGCCGGAGAACGAGTCGCTCAAGGGCAAGCGGCAAATCCTAAAGTCGATCATCGAGCGAGTCAAGAACAGGTATAATGTTTCCATAGCTGAGGTCGATGACCAGGACCTTTGGCAATGCGTTACCCTGGGGATAACCTGCAGCAGCGATAGCGCTCGGCACGCCAATGAGGTCTTGTCCAAGGTGGTGGATTTCATTGAGAAAAGCAGGTTTGACGTGGAGCTGCTCGATTACCAGCTAGAGATCATCCACGCCCTTTAGAGG
>JAGMCC010000237.1 GCA_023129355.1 Dehalococcoidia bacterium
TCACCTCGGTGAGTGCCTCTTCAGCGTGGGCCATGGGGAAGCCAAACTTGCTATCGATAGCCCCGGTGGTTAAATGGGCATGGGTGTGAGGGTCAACACCAGGGGAGAGGCGAAGGAGGACCCCTTGTCTCACCCCTGCCTCTCTAGCTACCTCATCGAGCAGGGAAAGCTCATAGGAGTTGTCCACCACAATGCGTCTCACCCCCCAACCCATCGCCAGCTCCAGCTCCTGACGCGACTTGTTATTGCCGTTAAAATAGACCTGCGCCATGGGGAAGCCCACCGATTTGGCGATGGCAAGCTCCCCTGCGGAGACCACATCGAGACCCAACCCCTCTTCCTTGAATAGCTGCGCCAGTGCCCGGTTGATGAAGGCTTTACAGGCGTATATCACCAGGCTATTGGGGTAACGCTGCGCGAACCCCTCTCGATACTCGGCACAGTTACCCCTCAGCGTCACTTCGTCGAAGATATAGAGCGGCGTGCCAAATTCAGTGGCCAGCTCCCCGGTGTGGCATCCGCCGATGACGAGATGGTTTTTTTCGACCTGAGTGGTTTGTGGAAATAGCCTAAGCACATCTCCCTCTTTCGAGGGCTGGTTTGTAGCGGGCATCCTTGCCACTTCCCTGCGAGGATGCCTTCCCCTCCCTCTCCAGCTTTATCAGGTGGGCGTATACCTGTCCTTTGGCTACTTCATAGAGGAAGCCAGCTAGCTCGGGATAGATCTCGGCCGCCAACTCCTTTACTGTAGCCTTCCCCTGGCGTAACCCGGCGATTACCTGCTCCTCGCGCTCCAGGCGATGCTGGATCAGCTCCTTCACCCTTCGTTGCGGCTCCCTTAGCGGGGGGCCGTGTCCGGGGAGGATCAGATCAATATCGTAACCAAGGAGCTTTCTCAGGGAATCGATATACTGCGCCATATCTCCCTTCGGTGGCGGTATCGCTGTGGTGCCCTGCCCCAGAACTTGGTCGCCGGAGAACATGATCCTCTCTTTTCTCATATAGAGGCAGATGTGCCCCGGGTTGTGCCCGGGGGTATGGACGACCTCAAGGTCGATGCCATTAAGGGAGATAATATCGCCCTCCGCCACCACTTTATCCACCGCGATATCGGTTTGCTCCGCGGAGTGAAGGACAATCTTGGCCCCCGTTTTTTCTCGGAGCCTCACCGCCCCACTGATATGGTCGGGATGGGCATGAGTGATCACGATATAGGCGAGCCTCAGTCCGGCGAAGGCATTTACATAATCTACCCGTGAACTGATCGACCCTTCATCGCCATATCCTGAGTCGATGAGGGCTCCCTCCCCACCGACCACAAGATAGACCTGGGGGGCATAAAAGCCCAAAAAGCGATCTATCTCCGCCGGGATGGAGTGAATGCCCTGGGCGATCTCCATTCTCCGCTTTTTCGTCCTTTGCAGTTGTGATTTGAAAAGCCTGCTGCTTTTACTTTCATATCGTATGCGCTAGATATCTATATGTATATGTGCGAAAGATTCGCCTTTTCGCTCTCCCCGCAATCTCCGCCCTTGCACTTCAGGCTACGGCTTCATATTAGCAATTGGGCAGTTCAAAGTCAACCGATTGTACTCATCCGGGTGATTTGAGACACATTGCTTCTCCCTATTGTTTTTATCATTGCGACCCCTCCGCTTTGCGAGAGTCCTACTTATCGGACGATTTAGGCCGAAG
>JAGMCC010000238.1 GCA_023129355.1 Dehalococcoidia bacterium
TGAATGCTAATCAGATTATTGAGGCGACAAGGAAAGCAAAGGAAGCAGGTATCATTATGTCAATAACGGTTATTTTGGGACTGGCTGGAATTGAAGGGAGTGAAAAACATGTCGAGGATACAGCAAGAGTCCTCTCAGAGATTGATCCAGAATATGCTGGTGCCTTAACTCTAACCCTTGTTCCAGGCACACCACTTCATCGAGAATGGAAAGAGGGTAATTTCCATCCAATTTCTCCATTCCAGTCTCTTGAGGAATTGAAAAATATTATAGAGCGATCTAACTTTACTAATTGTTTCTTTAGCTCGATGCATGCCTCAAATTATCAAGCAGTTCGGGGGAGATTGCCTCAAGAAAAAGAAGGTGTGATAGAAGAGTTAGAATATGTTTTAGCTAAAAGGGATCCATCTTCGCTTCGGCCAGAGTTTTCGAGGGGATTGTAAAAAGAGAATTGAGGGATTAAGAGAAGCGGGTGAGCGATACCGGCTTAGGAGAGAACTTTAAAACCAGTTAAGCTCGCCATTTAGAACTTTCATTAGGATGTAGTTATGCAGCAGACACTCGTACTCTTGAAGCCGGATGCCCTTGAGAGGGGGCTGGTGGGCGAGATCATCTCCCGCCTTGAAGGGCGGGGGCTTAAGATCGTAGCAATGAAGATAATCTGGGTGGACGAGGCGCTGGCCAAGCGCCACTACGCCGTCCATGAGAGCAAACCATTCTTCGAAGGGCTTGTCGAGTTCATCACTTCCCGCCCGATTATCGCCGCTGTCTTCGAGGGGGAAGACGCGGTGGCGGTGGTAAGAAATGCTATGGGGGATACTGACCCGGCACGCGCCGCACCGGGAACGATCCGGGGGGACCTGGCACAGGATATCGGTCGCAACCTCGTTCACGGCTCCGACTCGGAGGAGACCGCAGAGGAGGAAATCAAGCTCTTCTTCTACCAAAAGGAGATTTTTAATTACTCCGAGGAAATAGATTAATAGGTCACTGAATCCTGATCAGGGGGGTGGCTTTGCCCCACAGCCTCTCCAGCTTGTAATACGCTCGCTCTGTTGCGGCAAAGATATGGATGATGACATCGCCGAAATCCATCAGTATCCAGCCCGAGTCAACGGTGCCCTCGCGGCGATGCGGTACTATGCCCTCCCTCCCCATCACATCATCGATCTCCTCATATATGGCCTCGATCTGGCGCTGTGTGTCGCCACTACAGATGACGAAATAATCGGCAAAGGTGCATACCCCCCTCATATCGAGCATTACGATATCCGTGGCCTGCTTTTCAGAGGCCGCCTCCACGGCTTTCCTGGCTAATTGTGCTGTTTCCAGAAGCTGATCCCCTCTCCCAAATATATTATATCATGTCAGCGCAATGGTAAGGCGACACCAGCTTAGTTTTGTGCCGATTACTGTACCACGATGCCAAGATTTGACATGATGCCACTGCTCTACTAAGATAGCGCTGCTTAACTTTTTAAATAAGGGGGCGATGGCATGGTTTGGCAGGAATACTCCAAAAGGCTGAGAGAAGTCCTAGGGCTCGAGGGAAGCCCCATCGCAGTTAGCTATTCTATGGTGCCGGCCTCTGAGGGAAAAACAGGCAAATACTTTGTGTGCCAGGCCCTGCTCGATGCGAGAGACGGCGCCATAATCA
>JAGMCC010000239.1 GCA_023129355.1 Dehalococcoidia bacterium
GCGACCGAGGTGGTCAGATGATTAGGTCAGCATTACAACTAATGTGTTATACCTACGGTGAAATCCCCTGCTAACAGACAAACCCTCAGGCTACCGCCTACGCCCTGGTTGGCACCAGGTCGACCTTCCATATGACTACCCCCGGGGCAGTCCCAATCCTATGGTGGCGATGATATTACGCTGGATCTCGTTGGTCCCCCCACCGATGCCCAGGCCCAGCGCGCCCAGGCACAAGCTTTTTATCGCCCCCTTAAGCGGCGCCCACTTAGAAGACTTGTCCAGTTGCCCGTAAAGGCCCAGCATCTCCATGGCGATGTGGGCCAGTCGCCGGGTGAGCTCGGCGGTATGGAGATAAGACACGGAGGTCTCATATGCGGGGATCATTCCCCGGGTCTGCATCCACACCACGCGATAGCAGAGCAGGCGACAGACCTCATTCTCCAACGCCATTTCCGCCAGCTTGTGCCGAACTAGCGGGTTATCGGCCAATACCCCCCCTTCCCAGGGCGTCTCCCTGGCATAGCTGACCAGTTCCTCGATTAAACGGCGGTTTGCCGCAGGAATGTAGACCACGGAGCGTTCGAAGTTGAGCGCAGCGATCAGGGTGTACCAGCCACGGTTCTTCTCCCCCACCATATTCTCTTTGGGAATGTGGACATTGTCGAAGAAGACCTCATTGAATTCGTGAAACCCCAGCATGTTTACCAGCGGGCGCACGGTGACGCCTGGCGTCTTCATGTCAACGACGAACATGCTTATCCCCTTGTGTTTGGGGGCATCGCGGTCGGTCCTGGCAGCCATCCAGCAGTAATCGGCGCGATGGGCCAGGCTGGTAAATATCTTCTGTCCGTTAATGATGTAATGGTCGCCATCCTCCACCGCCGTGGTCTGAACCGCCGCCAGGTCTGAGCCGGCCTCTGGCTCGCTGTAGCCCAGGCAAAAGACCAGTTCCCCCCTCCCAATTCCCCCTACATACCTTTCCTTCTGCTCCTCAGTGCCGAAAAGAAGGATGGTGGGGCCCACCCAGCCCGCAGCCAAGACATCGCTCAACATTGCGGGTGCTCCAGCATATGCCTTCTCCTCGCCGACTATAGCCTGCTCCATAGGGGTCGCGTCTATTCCGCCATATCGCGATGGATATCCCGGGGCCAGCCAGCCCTTCGCAGCCAGCTTTCGCTCGAAATCCCGGGCAATGGCCCAGATCTCGTCATTCTCCTCCCACAAGGCGACCCCCATCTCAATCCACCTGGCCGGGATCTCCCTCCTCAGCCAATCCCTAACCTCCTGCCGTAAGGCCTCCTGCTCCTGGGTAAATCGAAAGTCCAACTCACTACCCCTTTCTACAGCAGATCATAGACATCTTATTTTAGGGAATCATAAGGAGCAATCGCTCCTGTCCTACTTGAACCTGAGGTACGGGGAATTACATCAACTCTATTTCCTTTAAGTCGGGGGCTACTATGAGCTTGGGCTCGGTCAGCTCCTGAATCTCCCCGGCTGTCCACCCTGGGGCCACTTCCTTCAGCACCAGCCCCCTGTCGGTGACCTCGATAACCGCCAGGTCGGTAACGATCATGTCAACACACTGCTGAGCGGTAAGCTCATAGCTGCATTTATGAACAATCTTGGACTTGCCATCTTTA
>JAGMCC010000024.1 GCA_023129355.1 Dehalococcoidia bacterium
AGCAGGGGCGATTCCGCCAGAACCTGCTGGGTAAGAGGGTGGACTATAGCGGGCGCTCGGTGATTGTGGTTGGCCCGGAACTGAAGCTCCACCAGTGTGGCTTGCCCCGGAGGATGGCCTTGGAGCTCTTCAAACCCTTTGTGATGCATCACCTGATCCTCTGGGGCTATGCCCATAACATCAAAAGCGCCAAACGGCTGGTGGAACGGGAGCGGGCGGAGGTCTGGGATGCGTTGAATGTGGTGATCAAGGAGAGGCCAGTACTCTTAAATCGTGCCCCTACCCTGCATCGTCTGGGCATTCAGGCCTTTGAGCCGGTCTTGATCAATGGCAGCGCCATTCAGATTCACCCATTAGTCTGCACCGCCTTTAATGCTGACTTCGATGGTGATCAGATGGCAGTTCATGTGCCCCTTTCCAGGGCTGCGGTTCTGGAGGCCAGAGAGGTAATGCTGGCAACCCATAACATGCTCCTGCCTAGCTCCGGGGAGCCGGTGGTCGCGCCTACCCTGGATATAGTTTCGGGATGCTTCTATCTTACTATGCTCAAGCCCGGGGCTAAAGGGGAGGGAATGGTCTTCAGTAGCTTCGAGGAGGCAAAGCTGGCCTATGAACTGGGGTTCACCGATCTGGGTGCGGAGGTTGAGGTCATGGATGAGGGCATGGAGCGCCGAAAGACCACTGTTGGTCGCATCCTCTTTAATGAGGTGCTCCCCAAGGAGCTTGGCTTCCTCGATAAGGCGATGGATAAGCAGTCCCTCAAGCAGTTGGTTGCCGATAGCTATAAACTCTTGGGGGATGAAGGGGCTGCTGAGGTGGCCGACAACATAAAAAGCCTGGGATTCCGCTATGCTACCAAGTCAGGAAGCACCATCGCCATGAATGATATCGAAGCCCCTGAATGTAAGAAGGAGCTCTTGGAGGAGGTGGAGAGAAAGGTGACCGAGGTGGAGAAACAGTTCCAGCGGGGGCTGATCACCGAGGAGGAGCGCTATACCAGCACCGTGGAGCTATGGTCGGAGGCCACGGATAAGATGTCCGATGCCATCGCAGAGTCGCTGGATCGCTACGGGTCCATATTCATCATGGCAACCTCCGGTGCCAAGGGGAATATCGCCCAGATCAGGCAGATGGCCGGCATGCGAGGCTTGATGACCGACCCGTCGGGGAGGATTATCGATTTTCCCATCCGCTCAAGCTTTCGTGAGGGCTTATCGGCGCTGGAGTACTTCATCTCCACCCATGGCGCCAGAAAGGGGCTGGCGGACACTGCGCTGCGTACTGCGGACAGTGGCTACCTCACTAGGCGGCTCGTTGATGTCGCCCAGGATTTGATCGTTCTTGAGGAGGACTGTGGCACCACCGCTGGTATCTGGATGTATGAGGCAGCGGAGAAGCGCATCTTGGCACCCTTTGAGGAGCGTATCTTGGGGCGAACTGCCGCTGCCAAAATAATTCACCCCCAAAGCGGGGAAACCATTGCAGAGCGAAACGAGGAGATCGATGAGGAAAAGACGAAGGAGATAGTCCAAGCGGGGATCACCAAGGTCTACATCAGATCACCACTGAGCTGTCAATCGAGGCATGGTGTCTGCCAGCGCTGCTATGGGAGAAGCCTGGCGCGCGGACAACTGGTGAATCTGGGGGATGCAGTGGGCACAATCGCCGCCCAGAGCATCGGGGAGCCGGGAACCCAGCTAACCTTGCGTACCTTCCATACCGGAGGGGTCGCCGGATTGGACATCATCAGTGGTCTCCCCCGTGTGGAGGAGCTCTTCGAGGCTCGCTCCCCGAAGGTTCAGGCGATCATCCCCGAGATCGACGGCCGGGTGGGGATTGTGGAGGCTGAGGGGGAGCGCGGGATCAGGGTGGAAAGCTCCGAGCTTTATCGCGATGAGTACCCGCTGCCTTCAGGATGGAAGGCCACGGTTAGTAATGACCAGTGGGTGGATGTGGGTGAGGTGCTCGCGGAGCCCGGGGGTAGCAAGCGTGCGCGGGAAGCAGAGGCTACCCCTCCCATCGCCAGGGTGGCCGGCAGGGTAAGCGTGGAGCAGGATCAGCTTGCCATCTCGTATGAAGAGAAGGAGGAGCGGGAGTATCCTCTTCCCGCTGCATCCCGCATGATCGTGGAGCCAGGTACTTGGGTACAGGCGGGGCAACAGCTTACTGAGGGGCTGGTTAATCCCCAGGACCTGCTGCGTATTATGGGCAAGGAGGCGGTGCAGCAATACCTGGTGGATGAGATTCAGCACGTTTATCGCACCCAAGGGGTAAGTATTAATGACAAGCATATTGAAACCATTATTCGCCAGATGCTGCGCAAGGTTCGCATCGATGACACGGGGGACACCGAGCTACTTCCTGGGGAGCTGGTGGACCGCTTTGTCTATGAGGACATTAATGCCAAGGTGCTGGCAGAGGGGGGAGAGCCAGCGACCGCCCAGCCTGCGCTTTTGGGGATTACCAAGGCCTCGCTGAATACCGACAGCTTTCTTTCGGCTGCCTCCTTTCAGGAGACCACCAGGGTGCTTACCGAGGCCGCAGTTTCCGGCAAGACGGATAAACTTTTAGGGTTAAAAGAGAACGTGATTATCGGAAAACTGATTCCGGCACGCTGTCCTCTCTCCCCGGAAGCCGAGGCCCTGCTGCAGACCCCCGAGCCCTTATTCCTCGATGAGGCAGTCCTCGATGAGGGAGTCCTCGATGAGGGGCTAGCGGTTGATCAAGGCAGCTAGGTAGCCCGCGCCGAAGCCATTATCGATGTTAACCACCGATACCCCGGCGGAGCAGCTATTTAGCATTGTAAGTAGTGCGGCCAAACCCCCGAAGCTCGCCCCATAGCCCACGCTGGTGGGCACCGCAATAACTGGCATCGCCACCAGCCCGCTCACCACGCTGGGGAGCGCCCCCTCCATGCCAGCCACCACTACCACCACCTTTGCCTGGCGCAATCGGGGCAGATGGTCCAGCAGCCGGTGAACCCCGGCAACACCAACATCGAAAGAACGCTCTACCTGGTTACCCATCAGTTCCGCAGTAAGCGCCGCCTCTTCTGCGATGGGAATGTCGGCGGTGCCCCCGCTCAGTACCATGATTCCGCGGCGACGGGGGGCGTCTTCTGCCCGGTTTACCGTGATCGCCCGGGCAATAGGATGATACTCAGCATCGGGGGTGTGCTGACGCACCGTATTGAAGCACTCTTCGGCCACCTTGGTCACCAGCACCTTATCCGCGCTAGAGGCGAGCCGCTCAACAATCAAAGCTATTTGATCCGCTGTTTTCCCCGGCCCAAAAACCACCTCGGGGAAGCCGCGACGCAACGCCCGATGATGGTCGAGCTTGGCGAAACCCAGTTCCTCATAGGGAAGGTTGGCGAGCTGAGCCAGGGCATCATCAACACTCACCTCCCCCGACTTTACCTTCGCTAGTAATTGTGATAGGCGATCGGTATCGATCTCCATCCCCCTGCTCGATGATGAGCGAATTATAACACTGAAAACCCTTTCCATAAAGTGGCAGGGTGAAAAAAATTGACCTGGGGAAATATGACCTGCTATAATGTAATTGTGAAATTTGCCACAGAACGTAGGGGGGTAATGTAAATGACAGAAGAGAAGAAGGAAGCGAAGAAAAAGGCAACTATAGACCCGGCGGTAATCGAGATTCTCAAGAAGGCGGAGGCTGAGGGAATCTCCACCGCCTTTGACAGGGCGCAGACCACCAAGCCCTGCCCTATAGGGCATGAGGGGCTTTGTTGCAAGAACTGCTTCATGGGTCCCTGTCGCCTTACCGGCAAGACCACGGTGGGGATCTGCGGGGCGACGATAGAAACCGTGGCGGCAAGGAACCTGGCCAGAGAGATCGCTTCCGGGGCCGCTGCCCACTCTGACCACGGCCGCGACATGGCGCACACCCTTATCGCCGCCGCTGAAGGGGAGGCCCCTGACTACAAGATAAAGGATGAGAAGAAGCTAAAGGCAGTGGCGCGCTACCTGGAGGTGGAAACAGAGGGGAGAAGCAAGGAGGAGCTTGCCCTCGAGGTAGGCCGAAAGGCGCTTGCCGAGTTCGGTCGACAGGATGGCGAGATTCTCTCTACCAAACGCGCCCCCCAAAAACGCCAGGAGATCTGGCACAAGCTGGGCATTACCCCGAGGGGCATCGACCGCGAGATAGTGGAGACCCTTCACCGCACCCATGTTGGCAATGACCAGGACGCCGAGCATATCCTCGACCATTCGTTGAGGACCTGCCTCGGCGATGGCTGGGGGGGCTCGATGCTCTCCACCGATATCAGCGATATCCTCTTCGGCACCCCGGGGCCGGTAGCCGCCAGGAGCAACTTCGGCGTTCTCAGTGAGGATGAGGTAAACGTGGTGGTACACGGTCACGAGCCCACCCTCTCCGAGATGATCGTGATTGCCTCCAGCGACCCTGAGCTTATCGAATACGCTAAGTCTAAGGGGGCGAAAGGGATAAACCTGACCGGTATCTGCTGCACCGCCAACGAGATCCTGATGCGCCAGGGGGTTCCGGTGGTGGGCAATTTCCTTTCTCAGGAGCTGGCCATCGCTACCGGTGCCATCGACGCCATGGTCGTGGACATCCAGTGTATCATGCAGGGGATACAGGCGGTGGCTGAGAAATTCCATACCAAGATAATAACCACCTCGCCCAAGGCCCATATCACCGGCGCCATGCGCATAGAGTTCGATGAGCATAGGGCTCTGGAAATCGCAAAGCAGATTATAAGGGTAGGTATCGATAACTTCCCCAACCGGGATAAATCTAAGGTGCATATCCCCGATTATATAGACCACCTGGTCGCTGGATTCTCACACGAGTATATCGCCTATATGCAGGGAGGGATCTATCGCGAGTCCTTCAGACCCTTAAACGACGCCATAATGCAGGGGAGGATCCGCGGTGCTGCCGGCGTGGTGGGCTGCAACAACGCCAGGGTTACCCATGATGATCCCCATCTTTACGTTGTGAAGGAGCTTATCAAGAACGACGTGCTGGTGGTGACTACTGGCTGTAATGCCATCGCCTGCGCCAAGCAGGGCCTGCTCACCGCAGAGGTGATGGACTCCGCCGGGCCCGGTCTCAGGGAGGTGTGCCAGACGATCGGCGTCCCGCCGGTACTGCATATGGGCTCATGTGTCGATAACTCCAGGATCCTAACCGTGCTCGCCCAGTGCGCCAATGAAGGCGGGCTTGGCGAGGATATCAGCGACCTTCCGGTAGCCGGGTTTGCCCCGGAGTGGATGAGCGAGAAGGCCCTTTCTATCGGGGCCTACTTTGTTGCCTCCGGTGTTACCACCTGGATGGGCGTGGGCTCTCCTGTCGCTGGCAGTGAAGCGGTTACCCGGATAATTACCGAGGGGTGGAAGGAGAAGGTAGGTGCCGCCTATTACTTTGAGCCTGATCACGAAAAGGCGGTGCAAGAAGCGCTGGCACATATCGATGCTAAGAGGGCGGCGCTGAAGCTCGAGGAATACAGCCCCACCCGATATGCCAAGAGCGAGACCTACCTCCCTGGCGATTATGCGTCCGATGAGGTGTTTGCTGCGGGTGCCTATAGCCGGTCTAAATAACCTTTAACCGACATCGATTATCTAAGTCGCTTCTCCTGTCTCGCAATGGGGAAGCGACTTTTTTATACTGAAGGAAGCCATTATAATTATTTGAAGCGGTTTTAGAAAGGTTTTTCGTCTAACAATTCGTAAGGAAGGGCCTACCTTAGCTGAGAGTCGGCAAATGAATGGTGCAAAAAAGGGCGAAAAAATGGTTTCGGAGGAGCGGCTGAGGCTAACATTTACCGACATCGCGCCGCAGGGTGACGCCTTAGCCCGGCATGATGGTGAAGTGGTGTTTGCCGCCAATGGCATACCCGGTGAGGAAGCCATCGTGCTGGCGAAGCGGAGGAAGCGCTATATTGTGGGGGAAGCGGTGGAGCTCCTCAGGGAATCGCCCCACCGGATAGAGGCCCGCTGCCCGCACTTTGGTAAGTGCAGCGGATGCCAGTGGCAGCATATCGATTATCCCTTTCAACTGGCGCTCAAGAGGCAGATGGTGGTGCGGCAATTGAGGGAGCGGGGAAGTTTCCCCGATGCCCCGGTGCTGGCTACCCTGCCCGCCGCCGAGCCGTGGCATTACCGAAATCACGCCCGCTTCTCCGTTGACCCCCAGGGGCAGCTCGGCTTTGTCCATAAGCAGACCCGAAATTTTGTCCCCATCGATTTTTGCCACCTGATGCACCCCTGGATCAACTCGGTGCTGGCTGCGCTCCAGGGGAAGTGCGCCGGCGCTCATCAGGTTGCGGTGCGCTATGGGGTTAATACCGGGGAGCAGCTCATCCAGCCAAAGCTACAGCAGATCGACATTCCCTCTGGGCAGCCCTGCTATGAGGAGGAGCTTTTAGGGCGGCGCTTTCGCATCTCCGCACCATCCTTCTTCCAGGTGAATACCCCACAGGCGGAAAACCTGTTCAATGTGCTCCGCGATCACCTCCAACCGAGAGGCACTGAGCTGGTTATCGATGTCTTTGCCGGGGTGGGCACCTTCGCTACCCTGCTTGCTCCCCTGGTCGGTAGGGTGATCGCCGTCGAGGAGGCAGCCGCTGCGGTAAAGGATGCCGCAGTAAATATCACCGGTCTGGATAATATTGAGTTTCTCCAGGGGAGGGCTGAGGAGGTGCTGCCTCGGATTGAGGGGGTACCTGATGTCGCAGTCCTCGACCCTCCCCGAGTGGGCTGTCACCGCAGGGCGCTGGCCGCCCTGCTTCAGCTTTCTCCCCGAAGGATTATCTACGTCTCCTGCGAGCCGGCAACCCTGGCGCGCGACCTTAAGATATTGTGCGAAGGGGGTTACCGCCTGGTGGCGGTGCAGCCGGTGGACATGTTTCCCCAGACCTACCACGTGGAGTGCGTCGCCACCCTGGTGCGGGGCGATATCTCCCCCGATCTGGTGCTGGCTTCCGCCTCGCCGCGACGACGCGAGCTTCTTTTCGTTCTGGGTCTGGATTTCGAGGCGATCGCACCACCTGAGGACGAGCCTTTACCTACCGATGCGGAAAATGTGGAGCGGGTGGCGGAGCAACTGGCGCTCGAGAAGGCAGAGGCGGTAGCGAAAGTGGCTGGCCACAAAACGGTGGTTGCCGCCGATACGGTAGTGATTCACCGCGGTACGATAATGGGCAAGCCCCGAGACGATGACGAGGCTCAGCAGATGCTCCGTCGGCTCAGGGGCGAGGAGCATATCGTTATCACCGGCGTTGCGGTGCTGAGCGAGGGCCGCTCTTATATAGGTCATGCTGCCACCACAGTCACCATGCGCCACTACTCCGATGAGGAGGTCTCAGCCTACATCGCTTCCGGGGAGGCGCTGGACAAGGCCGGGGCTTATGGCATCCAGGACCCGCTTTTTGCGCCGGCGGCTGAGGTGGATGGCTGCTACCTCAACGTGGTGGGGCTCCCGCTGTGCAAACTGGCGCGGATGCTAAGAGAGGCCGGCGTTTCAGTGGGACCGCGGCCGTTGTGGGCGCTGCCTCCCCAGTGCCACGAGTGCGAGGGGAGGGAGGGGTTGCTGGGAGATTAAACCTGCGACCAATCGGTTAACAGCCCAGATATTCGAGAATAGGTTTTATGAATTTATTAAACCTGGCCATTAACTCTGGGGTAGATTTGATAACGTCCGGCGCATTATCAGCGAAACGCGCTTTTGGCCCCTCAATATCTGGAGCCCAACTTTCTAGGTCGCCATATGGGACAATAAAAATTCCAGAGTTATTTAATGCGCATATGGCTCTATCAAATACATCTCGATTATCCTGAACCAAGCGGCTTGCAACACCTTTTTCTTTGGACTCTTTGATAAGCTCTTTCTTATGTTCCCCAAGTGAATCCAGATTGTCTAATAGTATCTTTATCTCGTGTAGCTTACTACCATCGCCTCCAAACATGATGCATACCTTTTTGGTTACCTCTAAATTACCTAGCAGAGCATCATAGTCATATATGAAGGCGCAGCGGAGACCAACATGGGAAGCTATATGCGCTACATGTTTGGAACTCCCACTACCGCCACATGCTACAAAGCCCAAATCTTTATCTGTTACGCCTGGGTAGTTCTCTTCTACCAAAGCTTGGTAGAAGGCCCTATCAGAAGCGCCTTCTACGACTACACAACGCTGGTAGAACAGTCCCTGCAAGTATGAATCTTGATTCCGAATTGCTCCTATATCTGGAATGTTTTCTAGAAGACAGCGTTTTATATAACGCTTTCCATCATCATCTTGATCCATCCTAAAAATGGTTGTTGCACCACGTGTATCAAGTATCCCTTGTAATACCATTGGGTCGTGTGTCACAACAAACACCTGCTTTTGCTGGCTTTTTGCTAATTTCGTGAGTTGGCGGCCTATCCACCGTTTTTGTGAAGGATACAAATGCATTTCAGGTTCATCGATAAGAAAAACTTGGTTAACCGGTTCAAAAAGACTGATTAAAATACGTAGCATGCTTCGAATCCCATGTCCAATATCCCGAACTGATGTAAAATTGTCTAGTTTCCACGCTTCTATTTTCGCGCACTCATCCTGCAGATTATCGGAGTTGAAATCAAAAGTCGGTGCAGAACCTCTACTGAAACCAAGATCAATCATGCTTACTTTATGAGGAAGTAGGTTTAACTCTATATTATATTGGCTTTTAATAGAGTCACTAATTTCTTTAAGAAGACCTCGGTTGCGGAATAGTACGTTCAATGAGTTGGGGGGTAATTGATCTAATCTAATCACCTCGGTTGAGCTTTGTAGATTTAGGCGTGTTTCACAATCCAACAGAGTTACGAATGGTCTCCTGTATTTTAGCTGATTGAAGAGATCATCTGTCAGCTGAGATTCTTTAGTTTCCATTTCCGAATTCTGCTTCAGCTGACTATACTCACCTACTGTAAATCTCAACCTATTGTCGGCATCTACATTGCCTTCCGGTTTTCTAGAAGCCTGAGAGTAATAAAAAAGATTGCTTCCTTCATAATGGCGCACCATTGACTGAAACATAAGTGACATATCGCTGCGTATATCAGCAGATTTAAATTGAAGAGAGTCAACCCAGTACCATCGAGGTCGATTAACTTCGCATATCTTTTCAAAAAGCTCAATCAGGAAAGTAGTTTTACCAACGGCATTTCCACCGATGATAACATTGAATAAGGTAGGGCTTAGCTCCTCTCCTCCATTCAACCTAACAGTTTCTATATGCATATTGTCTGCCTACCTCTTCTCAAACAAGAGAGCCTTCCTCTTGTGAGCAAGGCCCATACATATAATTATAATACGACAATTTCGCCTGTTTGTCAATCTGGATGAGCCGGCTCAGGTCTTGAGCAGGTACTCGCTCATGGCGACGCTGCGGATACGGTCGAGGTCGAGGAAACCGAGCACGCTCTGGGCCATGCGTAGGATGTTTTCCTTCATCTTATATCAGTTTATATCAGTGTCCAGTACAAGTGTCGGCGCGCGGTTGTCAAATTAGCCCTATCTGAAACCCCCTCGGCTATAGCTTGAATTTCCCGGTGTAATATGTATCCCTTACGCTCTTGGCTTTGGTTTTCGCCCATGATTCCAGCCCCATCCTCTTTATCAAGCACAGATTGTATACCTTCATATTATGCGGGTACTGGGATGCCATGTCAGCATACGGTTGAAGATGGTCACAGGGAAAATCGGGGCACTCATAAC
Organism: Dehalococcoidia bacterium; assembly: GCA_023129355.1. Classification (GTDB taxonomy): domain Bacteria; phylum Chloroflexota; class Dehalococcoidia; order E44-bin15; family E44-bin15; genus E29-bin15. Next base: position 9,743 of record JAGMCC010000024.1, read on the forward strand.
AGAAATCGATACTTCTCTTCTCGGTGCACTTATAGGCATGGCACGGTTCAGTCATATTGAGAAAAACCGGTTTCCCCCCTTCGCCGCGGCACCCGCGGCAGGCCGCTTGTTCGGGGGGTAGGCCCATCGCCCCGCCGATGGTTTTTCTCAATTGTTCGTTCTCCTGTGCTAGATACATAACGCAGTTAAAGCAGTCCAGTCCACAGGGTGCGGTCATCTGTTTATAGTCCATGCTCTCTCCTTTGTCGGCTTAGCTCTTCAGCAGGTACTCGCTCATGGCGACGCTGCGGCTGCTAGCATTGTGTTACCCATATGTCGGGATGATATCCGCATGATGGGGGCTAACGGAAGAACATTATGTTGCGCTTCCGCCCCCTTAAGAAATAGCCTGCTACCAGGCCGAGTACCAGGCCGCCGAGATGGGCCTGCCACGCTACGTTGGGGAAGAAGGAGAGTATGACGAAACCGCCGATGACCGCAACCCAGAGGGGGAGGGGGGCCGGTATAGGGAATACAAAAACCTTCAGCTTGGGCGCCATCACGGTCAATGCTCCGGCTACCGCGAAGATGGCTCCCGATGCGCCTATGACCGTAGGACCAGATGGCTCCAAGAGTATGTAAAAGAAGTTGCCGATTATCCCGCCGAGGAAATAAACGGTGAGGAACCTGGTATCTCCGACCATCATGGACAGGTACCTTCCGAAGAAGTAGAGGGTGAGCATGTTAGCCGCTATATGCCATAAGCTGCCGTGGATGAAGAGATTGGTTACTAGGGTCCAGGGCCTTTCCAGCCAGATTGCCGGCTGCAGCCCGAGGGTA
>JAGMCC010000240.1 GCA_023129355.1 Dehalococcoidia bacterium
TACTGGACTGGGAGATGGCCTACCTGGGGGACCCCGAGTCCGATCTGGGATGGTTCTTCTTCCTCGATTGGCAGCACAGCGACGGCTACGGTATCCCCCGCCTGGAGGGTTCTCCGCAGAGAGAAGAGACCGTGCAGCGTTATGAAGAGCTGACCGGGTGGAAGGTGAAAAACCTCCTCTATCAAGATGTTCTGGCTGCCTTCAGGTTCGGAGTCATAATGGCCAAGATCGCCAAGAACATGAAGGCGGCAAATGTCTCCGCCCCCACCGAGGACTTCGAGCGCGACAACCCCTGCACCCAAAGGCTGGCCAGCCTTTTGGATTTACCTCCACCAGGAGGGCCCAAGAGGGAGGTGACAAGAATTGAAGAGGTAACGGTGGCTGTCCAGTTCCACCTGACCGGGCCCGGCGGCAGCGACTGGTTCCTGGTGTCCGATAGAGGTAAGGGAACCCGTTATGAGGGGACGGTGGAGAATCCTGAGGCTACGCTCACCGCAGCGGCTGAGGACTGGAAAGCCATTCAAAGTGGGGAGTTGGACCGCGTTCAGGCATACATGAGCGGCAAGCTCAAGATGGAGGGCGATGTAACCCTGTTGATGCAGCTTGAAGACATGATCTCCAAGCTTAGTCGTCCCAGCTAGTTGGGATACTTAATAATAGAGAGGAGGATATGAGCAATGAAGGCAGCGGTACTTTATGAGATCAACACCCCGTTAAAAGTGGAGGAGGTTAGTCTCGATGAGCCTCAAGGGAACGAAGTGCTGGTAAAATTGGTGGCCACGGGGGTATGCCACAGCGATCTCCACTTCATGAAGGGCGACATGCCGCAACCCACACCCTTTGTACCCGGGCACGAGGGGGCGGGCATCGTTGAAAAAGTGGGGCCTGGTGTAACCACACTTCAGCCCGGTGACCACGTAATACTCATGGTGGCTTTTTCCTGCGGGAAGTGTCCCCGCTGTGCTGAGGGAAGGCCTTCTCTATGCGTGGAGAACCTGCCTATTCAGATGATGGCGACACTTCCAGGTGGAGCAACGCGATTACATAAAGGAGATCAAACACTGTACCACCTTTTTGGCCTCGCCTGCTTTGCCGAGAAGGTTGTTGTGCACGAGCGTTCCGCGGTTAAGGTCCGGGAGGATGCCCCCCTTGAAATAGTTTGCCCATTGGGCTGCGGCGTCGCTACCGGCCTCGGCATGTCGATTAATACGGCAGGGATAAGGCCTGGCGATAGCATAGCCATCTTTGGCTGTGGCGGCGTTGGGCTGAGCGCTGTGATGGGAGCCAAGCTGGCGGGTGCCGGCACCATCATCGCCATCGATACTCTGGATAACAAACTGGCAAAAGCAAAAGAGCTGGGAGCCGATTATGTCATCAACGTCTCACAGGAGGAGCCCCAGGTGAGGGTTACGGAGCTAACCGGCGGCGGGGCAGATTACGCTGTTGAATGCATTGGGAAGGTGGACGTTATGGTACAGGCCCTGGGCTCAATTCGCATTGGAGGAACATGCATTATAGCTGGAATGGCGGCGCTCGCTGACCAGCTCAGCATCGCCCCCTTTCACTTTCTCCTGGGCAAGACCATTAAGGGGAGTACCCAGGGCGACGTAATACCGTCAATCGATATACCAAAG
>JAGMCC010000241.1 GCA_023129355.1 Dehalococcoidia bacterium
AATATGAACCTGGAGATCGTGGCCGTGCCTACAGTGCGCGAGCCCGATGGCCTGGCAATGAGCAGCCGCAACACCAACTTGACTCCTGAGGAGAGAAAGGCGGCTCCGGTGCTGTGGAAAGCCCTCTGCCTGGCTCGGGGTCACTGGGAAAATGGTGAGAAAGATGCCGCGCGCCTGCGCCAGGAGATGACCACACTGATTGAGCGCGAGCCCTTCGCACAGATCGAGTACGTGAGCATTGCCGACCCCGAAACGCTGGAGGAGCTTGCGAAGATCGCTGAGCCCGCCCTGGTATCGCTGGCGGTAAGGATCGGCGGAACACGGCTGATCGACAATACAATGCTGGGGGGATAGAGAGAGTGCAGGACAGCGATTACAGGTCGTAAATGGGGCGTGGTTAGATTTAGGGAATAGGCCTCTCGATCTTAATAAGGACTATCATAAGCGCTCAACATGCGTCGTTAATTCAGAATATATTATTAAATTCTTGGCACGGCTTCATTAGGTATAATAGAATCTCCCCTAGCGAACCGTATTTGCTGCCTTAAGCGTGGCTACTTTCTGACCGCATTAAGCGTGGCCCGCTCTGCTTGTCCTCTCCCTGCTCAGAGGGCGCTTTGCGTCGCGGCGGAGGATGGCGCTTGCCGGTCCACAATCCCTTGAAGAACTTCTGGTTCAGCAGATGCCGGTTATCGGCTACGTCCAAAAGGTCCTTGCCCACGTTGGCCTCAAAGTAGGCCACCTCTACATGCTTTCCCATGTTCTTCACTGCTTGAAGAGCATAGGCGAAGTCTGAGTCGCCGCTCACCAGCACTGCAATGTCATAGAGGCCGTTCCAGGCAAAATGCAGCAGGTCTGTGGCCAGCATGACATCGATGCCCTTTTCCACACGGATACCCTGCGCCAGCTTGGTGCCCCCCAGCCGTACCTCCAAATACGAAGTTTGGCGAAGGGCGTTGAGGAACTCCTGCTGCTCGCGGTGGCCTTCAGCCCGCTGGCCGGGAACCTGCAGGACGTTATAATAGTATGTTCGGAACAGCCGCCTCGGCCCACAGAGCTTATTAGCGAACTCAGCAAAATTGAGGTCATAGCGCCCCAAGTTAGAGCGCAGCGCGTGATACAGGTTGCTCCCGTCGATGAATATTGCCACCCTGTCTTCCATGTATCCCCCCCTTGATAGATACTATACTATTTCCACGATACGCGCAACTCCTGTACTCGTTAAATGATTGGTGACAAATTACTTCTCCCAATCTTCAATACTATTATACTCCTAACATCAATGTACGTGCTTCGCGGAGTTTACTCTGAGCAAGATTCTTCGGTCCACCTATAATGAAAAGGCCTTTTTCGCTGCAGACTCCTATCGATGGTTGGCAACACGCCAAAGGTGGGAATTGACGTATCTAACGCGGTTCGTAGTGAGCCCTTCGGCTAACTCAGGACAGGCCTGTCGGTTCGTGGTGAGCCTGTCGAACCATGAACGGCCCTTCGACATGCTCAGGGCGAGCGGACTAGACTCCATTTTCATGGCAATGACATTTAAAAGAGCCTCTAGTAATGAGGGGATGGTGTCACCAATCTATCTGAACGAGATCAATCCTAGA
>JAGMCC010000242.1 GCA_023129355.1 Dehalococcoidia bacterium
CTGACCACGGCATCGTTGTGCACCAGCCTCCCCAGAGTGAAAACAGGGGCGCTCTTAGCCGCCCTCATGGTGGTCTCGATCGCCCTTCCCACGCCGGGGCAAAAGCCTAGTTCGGTAGCTTTCTTGACGAGTTTTGCCATTCTTTCCTCGCCGCAGCCCTTTGCCGAAGATGCATGCCGGGGACAAAGACACCAGTTATTGGTAGATTGCCGCTTTTCCCTTTGACCGATACCCGCTCTTTGCTCACAGATGCGAAACCGGGCGTCAAGATTCGCGCTCCACAACGAAACGAGCCATATCGCGAAGCTGGCTCCGCGGCCACGGCAAAAGCGATAGCCCCCTAAGTTGCTTCAGGGCTGCACTATAATACTCATTGGCTAAACTCTGGGCATAGACCCCAGCCTGAATAGCCTCCAGAATTCCCAGAACCACGCGCACGCCCTCATCATCAATCACTTCTTCCTGGTAAATATCCACCAGCTCTCTCCTCGCTTTACCCTTTGCTGTCTCCAAGGCATATGCTATGGGGAGGGATTTCTTCTTGTGTCTGATATCGCTGCCCCAGGGCTTGCCGGTCTTCCGCTCATCACCCCATATGCCGAGGATATCATCCCTGACCTGGAAGGCCAGCCCCAAATTCCAGCCGAAGCGGGAGAGCCCCCGTATCACGTCTTCGTCATCGCTACCCAGCAATGCGCCCACCTCAAGGGAACGGGCAATGAGGGCCGCGGTCTTCCTCTCGATCATCTCCAGGTAATCGCTCACCAGGATGTCAAAGCGGCTCTCATAGCTAATGTCAAGATACTGACCCTCGATGGTGGTGAGGCAAGCCTCATACATGAGCTTATGAGTGAGCAATTGCCTTCCTGCCGGGATGCCACGCTGGGCAAGACCCAGCAGGGAGAGGCCGGCTATAGTGGCGAGGGCGTCTCCGGCGTTTATTGCCTGAGACTTTCCCCAGATGCTCCACACCGTGGGGCGGTGGCGTCTTTCCCGGTCGTCGTCCTGGATATCGTCGTGGATCAAGGAAAAGTTATGCATCAGTTCCATGCCTGCCGCCGCCGGCAGCGCCTTATACCAGCTTCCTCCCACCGCCTCGCAGGCAAGCAGGCATAGGGTTGGACGCAGAGCCTTTCCCGGTGAGCCTCGGACCGGATTCCCCTGCTCATCCGCCCAACCGAGGTGGTATCGCATCATCTCATACAAAGGCGACTTGCGGTCGGCCAGCACCGATCTCAGTTCGGTATTGATTGCAGAGCGATACCTCTTGAAGGCCAGGGGCACCTTCACCTTTTGATCCCGGTTCACTGCTTGATATCTCCTCCATGGGCAAGCTCCACAAAGGAGCTGCTGACCCGCCGCGCCATCATCGGGCATCCCGCTTTTGTTGCGGTAGAAAGCAGATGCTGAAGCTCGTCTTCATCCCTGGGGGCGGCCACCAATCTGTGGGGGATGCTGCATGAATTGGAGATATTAGAGCCGCCCTGGTTTGTCCTGCCATCATCCCCAGCAGGGGAACCAGAGCAGCGCTGAAGAAAAAAGGCGAATAGCATATTAGGCCCCAATTCCGAAACGCCTACGAGACGGCCTGGTGTT
>JAGMCC010000243.1 GCA_023129355.1 Dehalococcoidia bacterium
AGACCTTCAAAGAGCAGACGGATCGGTGGAAGATGATTATAGCAACGCTGATCGCCATAGCGATATCAGTTGCTCTGATGAAACTATGGGGCTTCGTGCTGATGGCTGCCATTTGGCTTAGCGTCCTAGTATTAGCAAGCTTCTTGAAAGGAAGGCTAGGCGGTCTTACCGGGGACACCTACGGGGCGCTCAATGAGGTAGTGGAGGTCTTTGTCTTAGTCCTGGTCCCCTTGGTCGGTGGCGGCTATTTCTAGGAGAATCGAAGTGGATAGTGAGATTATCCTAATCCTGGGTGGTGCGAGAAGTGGGAAAAGTCGCTTTGCCCAGCAATTGGCAACCGAGCTTGGAGAGCGAGTGCTTTTCATCGCCACTGGAGTCCCTATGGATGAGGAAATGCGCCGCCGTATCAAGCTTCATCAAAAGGCTCGTCCAAAGGCTTGGCGAACCCTGGAGACCCCCACTGGTGTAGCTAGGGCGATAGGTGAGCACATCAAAGATGCCGATGTAGTGGTGCTCGATTGCCTCACTTTTCTTGTTTCAAATCTTATGGACAATGAGACTGAAGAGAGTGAAGCTTTAGAGAAGGAGATAACCGCTGAATTGAGCGAGCTTCTAGAGCAAAAAAAGACCGCCAGTCTCATCATCGTCTCCAACGAGGTAGGTATGGGAGTTGTTCCTGCCTATCCAGGGGGGCGAGCCTATCGTGACCTCCTGGGCAGGGCCAATCAGTTTATTGCCCGGCGTGCCGATAGGGTCTATCTGATGATTGCGGGAATTCCCCTGGAATTGAAGGCACTGGTTAAGGGAAATGAGCGCTAAGATTTTTGGCAGCGTTGGTGTATGGAAGCATCACCATGAAGCTGGTCCATCATATATGTGGTCTAAAAGGTTAAGCTAGGGAAAATGTTCACCAGGCTGAAGCAAAATCATCGGTTGGTGGTCTTAGGGGCACTGGGGGCGATCCTGCTTCTCTGCCTGTTAATCGCTGCTGGGCTCGGGGTTGTGTCCATCTCACCGCTAAATATCATAAAGATAATGCTAAATAAGATGGCGCTGTTCAATTTCATTCCTACCTGGCAGGCAGGCGATGAGACCATTCTGTTTCTGATTAGGCTGCCCCGGGTCATCGCAGGAGGACTGGTGGGGGCGGCGCTAGCGTCGGCGGGGGTACTCTTTCAAGGCCTGCTCAGAAATCCCATGGCTGACCCATATATTATTGGCACTTCGGCTGGAGCAGCCTTTGGCGCTACCATCGCCATGATGTTTCCCATAACCGTTACTTTCCTTAGCTTTGGACTGGTGCCTCTCGCTGCCTTTGTTGGTGCCTTAGGTGCTGTGCTTTTGGTGTATAACCTGGCTAGAGTGGGGGGCAAGACTCCCGTTGTGAGCATGCTCCTCGCAGGGTTTGCTGTGAGTGCCATGTTGGCCGCTGTTATGTTCTTCATGGTAACCCTGAGCGGCAGAAGAGAGCTTATTCATATCCTCTACTCCTTCCTCATGGGAAGTATCTCGGTGAGCGGCTGGAATCAGATCATCATCATCGCTCCGCTAATCATAGGGGGAATCATAGCAGCCCGCTTCCTC
>JAGMCC010000244.1 GCA_023129355.1 Dehalococcoidia bacterium
ATATTCATGGTGGGACCACCCGAGGGCTGCCGGATGCAGCCGCCGCAATTCTTCCCCCGCTTGCCCAGCCCCTCCAGGAGGCCCATCGCAGTCGTACTTTTCCCTTCACCCAGCGGCGTGGGCGTAATGGCGGTAACCTCGATGTACTTTCCATCTGGCTTATCCTTGAGTCGCTCGATTATCTTCATGAAATCGAGGCGGCATAGCCTTCCAAAAGGAATAATCTCGTCCTTCTCAAGGTTGAGCCTTTCACGCCATTCGTCAGGGGTTGGCATGTTGGCTTCGGCATCCTCAGAGATCTGCCAATCCTTCATCTTGGTTGCATCGTAGGCCATGTAAACCTCCTTCTCTAATTCACTCGCTCCCGCAGAACAATGTCGATTAAGATAGCCCTGCCGGTTGCGAGATTGATTACTATTTCAGACCAAGGAACTCAATAGCGTTATCCCGCAGTACCCTTTGCTTGGTCTCATCCCTGATCTCCAGCGCCAGGAACTGCTCCTTGGTAAGCTTCAGGCCATAACTATTCGAGCCGAACATGACCTTCTCGCGTCCTCTGCTGCTATTCATAAACTTGACCGTTTGCTGGGTCAGGTTCCGTGGATTATAGGCGGAGATATCGCCATAGACATTGGGGTGGCGGAAGATCATGGAACACCACTCGTCGACCCAGGGATAGCCGGTATGGGAGAGGTTGATCTTGAGGTTAGGGAAATCGATGGCTACCTTGTCAACTTCGTAGGGATGACCTACCCAGCTTGGCAGCGGCTCGGCGGAGTGCCCTACCTGCATCCCCACCGGTACTCCCAGCTCGCTGCACTTGGCGTATAGGGGATAGCACTTCGCGTCGGACGGGCAGAGGCCGAAGGTGATGGGGTGGAAGTAGACATACTTGAAGCCGTACTCCTTGACTGCCTTATCGATGTCGCGCAGGCTCTCATCGATGCGGAACGGGTTGTAGCTGGCACCGCCGATAAACCTGCCCTTGCCCTTCTTCACAATCTTGTTGATCTCGTCAATGGGATACTCCATGATCACCTGGTGGTGGTAGTAGTATGACCACATCTTGACATCGGTGAGCATTACGTACTCAAAGCCGACCTCATCCATGGTCTTCAGCAGCTCCTCCGGGCTGTTGTGACCGGGCATGAATCCCTGTTCTTTGATCTTCTTGAACTGCTCCCTGGTTGGCGCTTGCCCACCGAACTGGGTCTTAAAGGTGCTCCGCGCCATTATCTTGAACTCTTCCCAGTCAAACATGTACTCTTCGTACCCTGCCTCGGTGGGATAGTTCATAATGTCGACCGCTTTAATATCTGCAAGTTCTGCCAATTTCTAACCTCCTTTTCTTATTTGTATTGAGCCTGCATCTCCGCCGCACGGACGGTGTTTGCCATCAGCATGGTAACTGTCATCGGCCCCACCCCACCGGGCACCGGAGTGATCGCCTTGGCCTTCTCTTTTATGGCCTCGAAGTCACTATCGCCCACAAGGATTCGCTTTCCTTCAGGGGTTGTGCCTACCTGGTTAACCCCCACATCGATTACCACCG
>JAGMCC010000245.1 GCA_023129355.1 Dehalococcoidia bacterium
GTCATTGCTTGGCAATCCCCACGTATCATGACAGAACACCACTGAGATTGCTTCATTGCTAAGGCTCCTCGCGACGACGGGGAAAAGCAGGCGAAAGGTGACGTATCACTAATGTACGGGACGAGTACACCTACTAGAAAAACCTGCCACATTCGAGTATAGTAATAACGGAAAGGTTGTGCAACTAAAAATGGAAGCGATCAGACTTGATGAAAAGCCCAAGCTCAGGAATCCCTTCATGCTAGCGGCATGGCCCGGTATGGGGGGCGTGGCGATCATCGCTGCACGGTATTTGACGGAGAAATGGGGTGCGAAGGAATTCGGCAGCATCGCGCCCGAAGGCTTCTTCGACCTGAGCGGCGTTCTTATCGAGGATAATCAAGTAAGAGATTTAGAATTCCCGGAGAACAAATTCTATCTCTCCAGGAGTCGCGGGAGAAGGGACTGGATAATCTTCATTGGCGAGGCTCAGCCCCTCATGAATGGGTACAGGCTGGCGAACCTGGTTTTAGATGTCGCCCAAAATTTTGGGGTCAAAAGGCTATACACCTTCGCTGCTGCTCCCACACATATCTACCACACTAAAAAACCGGGGGTGTTGGCGGTAGCCACAATGCCCAAATTGGTCCGAGGGTTGGAGAAATATGATGTAACCCTGCTTAAGCAGGGGAGCATCAGTGGCTTGAATGGGCTGCTGTTGGGGGCAGCAAAACAGAGAAACATCCCTGGCATTTGCCTGTTGGGCGAGATACCGATTTACACCACTCACATCGCAAATCCCCGGTCCGCCAAAGCGGTGCTCCAGGTGCTCGCTCAAATGTCGAATTTCGAAATCGACCTGACTGATATCGATAACTGGTCCAGGGAAACGGTCGAGGAAATAGAGGCAAAGATCTATCAGCTCAAGGAGTCCTTTGGTGAAGAGGCCAAAGAGCTCATCGAATATTTTACGCGTTTAGCCGAGCAGACCAGCGAGGAGGAGCTTGGGCCGGAATTCAAGACTGAGGAGCTTCTCAAGGAGATAGAGCGATTTCTCAAGGACAAAGGGGAGCAAAAAGGGGGCAATTAACTCAAGCGGCTGGCGTGGGGTGTAAGTGCAAAGTAAACAATATCAGGTTGCGTCCTATTCCTCATTTTTCTCTATACTGTAAACGGCAGATGAAATTCTACGCGCTCTTTTCTTTCGCTCAGAGCTGAGGGAATACGAGAGCTTTCCATAGGCTTCTATTAACCGCAATGAATTCCTTAACCAATGGCCTTCCCAAGCCCACCGGCCGCAGCATTGCGGTGGCTCGTGGATTTTAAGGGACGGGTCAAGCGTAACGTCCCCGACTATGATTGCTTCCTCATCCCTCAGTTGCGCCTTGACCGTCCCATCCGAATCGATTATAGACGATAGGCCAGGAAAGCTTGAATCCTGCTTCCAGAACGGTAGCCACGGCATTGGAGTCCGCCATCGGCCGCATTTGTTTGCCATTACCACAGGTACCCCGAGAATGCCTGCCATGCGACGAACTCCTTCTCTTATTATATTATTATAGTATTCT
>JAGMCC010000246.1 GCA_023129355.1 Dehalococcoidia bacterium
TATTCTAAACACCATGAAGGCCGCCTCGCCACCGCCCAAGATCATCTTAATCTCAACCAGCAGCGTTTACAAGCTTGACCCGAATAACCGATCGCAGCGCACCGTCTCCGATGCGGTTGAATCGATAAACCACTATACGCAGCACAAGCTGGAGTGCGAACAATTAGTCCAAGGATGCGGTATGGATTGGGCCATCTTCCGGTTAGGGATGGTACCACCGAGAGCAACCGGCCTCGGTCCATGGGCGTTCAGTATTCCACTGGACACCCAGATGCAATTCCTACATCCGCAAGACGTAGGCCTGGCACTTGCCAACGCCGTCACCAGCGACAAGATATGGGGGAAGATCTTACTTATCGGTAGCGGCCCGGGTAGCCAGATCTACTACCGAGATTTTATCGGAAGGCTAATGGAAGCCATGGGAATTGGCAGGCTTCCTGATAAAGCATTTGATACAACACCTTATTGCACTGTGTGGATGGATACCTCTGAGAGCCAAAGGCTGCTCAACTACCAGCAACACTCCTTTGAAGAATTCGCTAAGGAAATGTCCTCGCTAGTGGGTTATCGGAGGTATCTGGTACAACTTTTACGCCCCTTTTTCCGCCGTCGGCTAATAAAGAAATCGCCCTACTTACAGGCTAAGAAATGAGAAAGCCTCGCATTTATACTACACCTAGAGCGGGGTAAAGGCATCTCACGCCTCAGGTGACATTCATATAAGGGGGTAACGTTGACTCGCAAGGATTATATGCGCGCTTTCGATGCCAAGGAGGGGACAAACAATAGTAAAAAATCCAGTTCCCGCCTACGCGCCGGAGACATCATCAAATATACCTCATGCGGATATCACTGCTTCCGGAACTGCATTCTCAAGGTACGCATCAGGGATGGTGTTATCGCATCCTGTGAACCGGATGACACGATTAACCATGGAATACCGCGGGAGGATAACTACCTGAGCGAAGAGATTATCAACAAGGGGCTGATCCAAACCAGGGCTTGTGCCAAGGGATATGCCCAGTGGCAGATGATATATGACCCCAACAGGGTGAAATACCCGATGAAGCGCGTTGGTAGAAGAGGCGAGGGGAAATTTGAGAGGATATCATGGGATGAGGCGCTGGATTCCATAGCAACTAAACTGGTAGAGACCAAGGAAAATTACGGCCCGTTCTCTATAATACACCAACCATATAGCATCTTCGGCCAGTGTAGTTTCCCGCTCGCCCCCTGGTTCGGCGCAGGGGTTGCGGGGTGGGCAGCTCACTCCACCAACGGCTGGGAGGAGCCTGAGAGGTGGGTTCTGGGGAAAGATGTTGCCAGGGCAACCCTGCGACAGGATGAAGTTCAAGTACTAAACTCAAGGCTCATCGTTCTGTGGGGTCTAAATCCCTTGTCCACCTTGAGCGGTGGATGGGCCCATAACCTTCTCCGCGCCAAGGAACGGGGCATCCCGATTATCTGTATCGAACCTCGATATACGCCCTCGGCTGAGGTCCTCGCCGATCAATGGAT
>JAGMCC010000247.1 GCA_023129355.1 Dehalococcoidia bacterium
GCCACAGGAGTGGCAACGCTACCCCTTCGCGCTAAGGGGTGGGCCCCCAAGATAATCGTCCCATAATTCGGACTCTCACAAAGCGGGGGGCTCTCAATGTCGGTGAGCTGTCAACTATCTATCCGAACGAGATCATGCTCACTTTTCTCGTAAAAATGTTGCTTAGACCGACAGTCAGGTGCTATAATCAGCAATACTGCCGCTTAGGGGGTGGGGAAAATGAAGCTGAGTCGCGAAGAGGTGGTGCACATCGCCGCCCTTTGCCGGTTGGGCCTCTCCGAGGAGGAGCTGGAGAGATTCCAGGAGCAGGTTTCCAATATCCTGGAGAATTTCGAGATTTTAAAGCAGGTTGATACCAGCGATGTCCCCCCTACCGCATACCCCATCCCCCTGGAGAACGTAGTCCGGAAGGACGAAGCAGAACCCTCAACCCCCCAGAGCGATATCCTCGCCAACGCCCCACGCCAGGAGGAAGGTTACTTCCGGGTTAAGGCGGTACTGGAGCAATGATAACCGCGAACACAAAAATCAGTAGGTGATAGAGGAGTTGACCATCGCGCAGGTGGAAAAAAGGGGAAGAACTTGAACCGCTATGACCTTACCATTCACCAGGCTCACCAGCTTCTCAAGAAAGGAGAGGTCTCCGCTGTAGAGCTAACCAGGGCAGTGCTGGAGCACATCGCACAGGTCGAGAAAAAGGTTCACGCCTTTGTTACCGTGACCGAGGATGAGGCCCTTCGCCAGGCAGCGCAGGCCGATGAGCGAATTAAGAGCGATGATTTCACCCCCTTAACCGGTATCCCCGCGCTGATCAAGGACAATATGTGCACCAGGGGGATCGCCACCACCTGCTCCTCGAGGATGCTGGAGAATTTTGTCCCCCCCTACGATGCCACGGTGGTGGAAAAGCTGAGGGATGCTGGCATGGTGATGGTGGGCAAGGGGAACATGGATGAGTTCGCCATGGGCTCATCCAACGAGCACTCGGCCTTTTTTATCACCTTAAACCCCTGGGACTTAGCCCGCGTCCCCGGCGGCTCAAGCGGGGGGCCGGCGGTGGCAGTGGCCACCGGCGAGGCTATCTACGCCCTGGGCTCCGATACCGGGGGGAGCATCCGCCAGCCAGCGGGCTTCTGCAATATCGTCGGCCTCAAGCCTACGTACGGCCGGGTCTCAAGATTTGGCCTGGTGGCCTTCGCCAGCTCCCTGGACCAGATCGGGTCGATGACCAGGGATGTTGCCGACTCGGCACTGGTGATGAATGTCATCGCCGGCTATGACCCGAGGGATTCGACATCGGTGAACTATCCCGTTCCCGACTATACCAAATCGCTCATCCCCGATCTCAAGGGGCTTAAGTTGGGCATCCCAAAGGAATACTTCGTTGAGGGGATGCAAGAAGGGGTTCGCCAGGCGATGCGCACCGCTATCGCAAAGCTTGAGGAGCTGGGGGCAACGGTGGATTGGGAGGTGTCGCTGCCCCATACAAAATATGCCCTGGCCGCCTACTATATTAT
>JAGMCC010000248.1 GCA_023129355.1 Dehalococcoidia bacterium
TGAGCAAGTCCAAGGGGAACGTGGTTGACCCTTGGGCGGTACTCGATAGTCAAGGTGCCGATGCCCTGAGGTGGTATCTCTTGACCTCATCGCCGGCGGGCAGCGTGCGCCGCTTCTCCGCGGAGCTGGTGGGCGAAGCGCAGAGGAGGTTTATCCGCACCCTATGGAATACATACTCCTTCTTTGTTACCTATGCTAATATCGATAGGTTTGACCCGAGCGCGGCACGCGATTTCTCTGAATTATCCGAAAAGGCGGAGCTTGACCGCTGGATTATCTCCGAGCTGCACCAGCTCATCGCTGATGTCACAAAAGCCATGGAGGGCTACAATCCCACCGACGCCGGGCGCCGCATTCAGGGCTTTGTGGAGGACCTTTCCAACTGGTATGTGAGGAGGAGTCGCCGCCGCTTCTGGAAGAGCGAGAACGATGCCGACAAGCTATCAGCATACGCTACCCTATACGAATGCCTGGTCACCCTGGCAAAGCTTCTGGCCCCGCTGACCCCCTTTGTCGCCGAGGAGATTTACCAGAACCTGGTGCGCTCCTATTACCCAGATGAGGCGGAAAGTGTGCACCTCGCCCATTTCCCCATCGCCGATCGTTCCCATGTGGATGAGCAGTTGGCTCAAGACATTCACCTGGCGATGAAGGTGGCAAGCCTGGGGCGGGCGGCCAGGAGCAGTGCCGGCATCAAGGTACGTCAGCCTCTGGCCAGGGTGATTGTCAAGGTTAGATCGAAAGGAGAGCGGGAGGGTCTGGAGCGGGTTAAGCCCCAGGTTCTAGAGGAGTTGAATGTAAAAGATATGGAGTATGTAGAACAAGATGACCTCGTCTTAGTGCGCCTAGCCGATGAGCGAAAGGTAGAAATAGCTGAAGAAGGTGGCTTTTCAGTCGCCATCGTGACCGAGATCACGCCCGAGCTTGCCGATGAGGGTATGGCGCGGGAGCTGGTGCACCGCCTCCAGACGATGCGCAAGCAGGCCGGCTTCGACATCGCCGACTATATTTACACCTACTACCGAGGCGGTGAATGTTTGAAGCGTGTAATCGAAAAACACGCTGACTATGTAAAGCAGGAGACCCTCTCTCGCGACCTCATCTCAGGGATTCCCCGGGACGCCTACACTGAGAGCCACCGGATCGATGGCGAGGAAATAACACTGGGGGTAAAGCGGCAAGGCTAGCTGCGGGGCCTTTCCACCAGGGTGGCTGAGGTGGTAATCTCCCTGCTGCCTCGAAGATAGGTGAGCTCGATTTTATCGCCGATATCATGGGCGCGGATGGCTAATACCACGTCATCGGCGGTGGTTACCGTTTCGCCATCGATGCGGGTTATAACATCGTTAGCCCTTAGCCCTGCTTTATCGGCCGGGGTTCCTGTAACTACGCGGTAAACCATTGCCCCCAACTCGGTGGCCAGGTCATAGCTGCGGGCTATAGCCGGGGTTAGGGTGACCAGCGAGATTCCGAGGTAGGGGCGGGAGACATAACCCTTTGCGATAAGC
>JAGMCC010000249.1 GCA_023129355.1 Dehalococcoidia bacterium
TGACGCATAAAATACTGGTCTAGAGGGTTATCCAGACCAATAAGGAAGCTCAGCGACCTGTCCCTACCCCGACCACTCCTACCCGCTTGCTGCCAGGTACTGGCAATGCTCCCCGGATAGCCAGTGAGCACTGTGGCATCGAGGTTGCCAATATCAATCCCAAGCTCCAAGGCGGTGGTCGCTACCGCTCCCAAAAGCTCGCCCTCGAAGAGCTGGCGCTCGATCTGACGTCGCTCGTCAGGGAGGTAGCCAGCGCGGTAAGGTTTTATTCTTTGGGCCAGCTCCGCTCTCTCCTTAGCCAATTGGTCCCTGGCATAAATATAGATAAGCTCGGTGAGCTTTCGAGACCGGGTAAAGGTGATGGTGCGCCGCCCTCCACTCACCAGTTCGGTGAACAGTAAGGTGGCCTCTGTATTGGCGCTGCGCCTGGTCGCACCGGCCCGGTCAATGATGGGGGGGTTCCAGAAGACGAAATCCTTTCCTCCGTAGGGGGAGCCATCCTCATCGATTACCTCAAAGGGGAGCCCCACCAGTCGCTCGATATGCTCCCCGGGGTTGGCAATGGTGGCCGAGCAGCAGATAAACTGGGGGTTTGCCCCATAGAGGGCACAGAGACGCCTCAGCCGGCGAAGCACATTGGCCACATGGGAGCCAAAGATGCCCCGGTAAATATGGGCTTCATCTACTACTACATAGCGAAGCTGGCGCAGAAACCTTGACCAGGATTCGTGGTGGGGCAGGATGCCCAGGTGAAGCATATCGGGGTTGGTGAGCACCAGCCGTGCCGATCGCTTGATTTCCCCCCGCTCATCTGGCGGGGTATCGCCATCGAAGATGGCACACTCCAGTCCTGGGAGGAGGGAGGTGGAGGGTTGGGGGAGAGCGAAAAGCTCTCGTAAGCCCCGGAGTTGATCCTGCGAGAGCGCCTTGGTGGGGAAGAGATAGAGAGCACAACTCCTCCTTTCTCTTAGCGCCCTATCTAGGACGGGCACATTGTAGCAGAGGGTCTTGCCGCTGGCCGATGGGGTGACTATAAAGACATTCTTCGCTGAGCGGGCAGCGTTGATCGCCTGCGCCTGGTGGCTGTAGAGGGGTAGCAGGTGTGCCGCCTCCAGGTAGCTATTGAGCGTGGGGTGGAGTGGTTCCGCCAGCTTGCCATAGCTTGGCTGGCGGCTGGCTATCTGCCCGACATAGGCAATCTGATTCTTGTAGGAGGGGTGTTCTTTAAGGTGATCCAGAAAGGCTAAGGTTTCCATTTTAGAGGGCGTGGATGATCTCTATCTCGTAATCGAGCATTTCCACATCAAACTTGCTCTTTTGGATGAAATCTACCACCTTTGATAGGACTTCGTTGGCATGCGGTCCGCTGTTGCTGACGCAGGTTATCCCCAGTGTGAGGCGTTGCCAGAGGTCCTGGTCATCGACCTCGGCTATAGAAACGTTGTACCTGTTTTTCACCCGCTCAATCATCGACTTGGAAACCTGT
>JAGMCC010000025.1 GCA_023129355.1 Dehalococcoidia bacterium
CCGCTACCCTGTTCTTCATTGCATCAAGGCTCCTCTATAAAGAGATAGGCTACAGCGCCCTATCCTAGTTCTCGAGAACAAATACGCAATGCCCCTGTCCACATGCGCCTTCGATACCGTGCGCTAATGCTACCCTGGCACCTTCAACCTGTCTGGCACCGGCTTCGCCTCTGAGCTGCAGCACCGCTTCGGCAATTCGCGCCAGCCCGGCAACCTGGACCGCATGTGCCGACAACACTCCACCTGATGGGTTGATTGGCAAAGCGCCACGCAACTCTGTCAGACCTGAATCTACCATGGCACCAGCTTCACCCCGCCCACACAGGCCCAGTCCCTCCATCCACAGGAGCTCCATATATGAGAAAGCATCGTAGACCTCGGCCACGTCAATTTCCTTCATCGGATTCTTAATTCCGGCCATTTTGTAGGCTCTTCCGGCAGCCGATGCCAGTGCATCTACCTCAGCCAGATCGCGGTCTCCCAGGTGATAGGCATCGGCGCAATGACCAATGCCCTTTATCCAGATTGGCTTGCTGTACCTTTTCTTTGCCATCTCCTCCTCGGCCATTATGATTGCGCACGCCCCATCGGAGACGGGAGAGGCATCGAGGAGCTTTATCGGGTCCGCCAGGACTCTGGATTTGAGAACATCTTCAACGGTGATATCCAACGGCAGGTGTGCGTAAGGATTGCTCTTAGCATTCCTATGGTTCTTTACCGAAATTTTAGCGCATTGCTCCTCGGTGATCCCGTATTTTGACATATAGCTCCTCATCTGGAGAGCCGATGAGTTTATGGCGTCAATTCCCAGAACACGCTCGTAGACAGGATCGAACATGGCGTTGCTAATGACCGCAGGGATTCCCTCGGATATCTTGCTCTGTGCCACAACGAGGGTCACCTTGTGGAGGCCGGAGAGGATGCGCATAGCCCCCATGAGCGCCCCGTAGGTGCCATCCCCTTCTACATTTGTGGTGGGAACCCTGTGTGAACCGGTTGCCTCCGTAATTGTCATGCACGATATGGTACGCCCGTCCCAGAAATCGTTGCAGACCGTGACCGTATTGTCTATGTCCTCGATGGTCAGTCCCGCATCCTCCAGCGCCTCGCGTGTAACCTGGTACGCCATCTCAGCATGAGATGCCGGATTGTATCTCCGGTACTTGGTCTGAGCTACTCCTATAATGCCCACTTTGTCCACGGTACAACTCCTAGTGGATGTTCACTTTGGCACGAGCACTGGTCAGGACCCAAGCGGCCTGAAATACTTAATGTCCAGGTAGTTGCCCTCTCGTGCGTCGCGAAAAACAGCTTTCAGCCTCATTCCAACCCTAATGTTATCCAACTCAACCTCTCCCAGAAGATGCATTAGTCCGGTGCTCGCCCCATCTAACTGTATTATGCCCAGGGCGTACGGGGGTTCTTGTGGCTGGATGCCCGGAACGGCATATCGTATAACGGTGTAGGTCAATAAGGTGCCGATGTCCCCGACATCAACCCATTCATCTATATTGCAAAAGCACCGCGGGCAGGTCTCCCTGGGGGGAAGGTATACCCTCTCACACTGGGGACATTTCGTTCCCCAGATCTTACAGTTATCCCTTATCTCCTGGTAGAACCTGCTCCCGACCTTTCCGGCATGCCAGGTATAAGGGAGCTTTATGCGGCTGGGGTACATCAAAGTACCGCTGTCGCCTAGTTCCTCACTTCTTACTCCCATCATTTGCTCCTTATTATTACCAATTCTGGCGTCCCCTTTCACCTGCGGGGAAGCAGGTGCAGGAAGGTTAAATTCACCATTATCCTTTCAGCCACTCTACTTCACAGAACTCGACATCAGCTCGGTTTCTTGGCAATAAATACCTTAATAGTGGATATCGCCACATCCTCCCCCCGCTGGTTCTTAACCGACTGCTTCAGATTGACAACGCCACCCAGATCACCCTTATCCTGCTTTTCAACTACCTCTAGTTCAACGTGAATGGTATCGCCGATCTTGGTGGGTGCGGTAAACCGCACCTTGTCCATACCGTAGAACGCTATAATTGCCATCTCGTAAAGAGGCATAAGCCCGGTCGCTACCGAAAGCACCAGCATACCATGAGCTATCCTCTCTCCGAAAGGGCCCTTCTTGGCATATTCCACGTCAGTATGAAGCGGATACCAGTCCCCGCTAAAAGCGGCAAAGTTGACGATGTCCGCTTCGGTGATTGTTCTCGCCCTGGTTACCTCTACATCACCGACTTGAATCTCTTCATAATACTTCATATTACCTCCCTCCAGTAATTCAGCTTCTACCGTTCCAGCATGAAGGCCACCTTGTAGACCACCCCCAAATCCAATATCTCCCGCCCTAGCTTCTTATCGTTTTCCGAGAAAAGTTGTTATAATTCCTGCAGGATGTTAAGCGTATTGGGAAAGATGAAATACTTGGTACCTTATGGGGATGGTCTTTCCCTGTGATACTTTCTTACACTATTCGTGAGGGTCTGTCAAGGACTTCAGACTGCTGCACCTGAAATACTGTGGAAAGTTTCAACGAAAACTGATTCCAGTGAGGGGTATGGTTTGCGCTGGGTGATTCCGATTGCACTGTATTCTATTCTGTATAATCCTTGACATCTCCTCTATTTTGGGTATATCTGAAGAACCCTGATTGCGGGGACACGGCATTGACAGACGGGCAGTGCTTTGTTAGCATACTACACTTGACTACATTCTCGGCTTGGGGGTAGACATGAAGGAAGCGAATGGCGGCTGGTCAGCAGAATCTACCGCACAATTGGAAAAGCTCTCCAAAGCAGAGCTTATTCAACTTGTACGATTGTATTCCAAATTGTTTCTAGCGGTAGATGCTTTCTGGTATCTAGCAGTCAAAGAGATAGTGGATGAGGATACGGCTACAGCCTGTGATCTTTGGGTTTGGGAGAGGTATTCCCCGTATGAGTTCAAAAGGCTGATGTCGTTAAT
The DNA here is from genome assembly GCA_023129355.1 of Dehalococcoidia bacterium. Lineage (GTDB taxonomy): Bacteria > Chloroflexota > Dehalococcoidia > E44-bin15 > E44-bin15 > E29-bin15. Next base: position 2,971 of record JAGMCC010000025.1, read on the forward strand.
GAACATAAAGGGCAATGACTTAGAAGCCTTCGCAGCAGCCTCAAGCTTCTCGCCCTGGTTCTCGAACTTGAACTACAGGTTCACCCGCGAGGAGGATAATAAGCTGACCTTCACTGTGCTGGAATGTCCCACGCTGCAGGCCCTTAGACGAGAAGGGGCAGGAAGGGAGAATACCATTTGCCAACAGGTAGAGCCGCGGCTTTTTCAAATCATTATCCAGTCCTTCAACCCCAAGGGCAAAGTTATCCCTATAGAGCTGCCTCCAGAGGCGAGCAAGGACAGTATATGCTGCCGCTGGCAGTTCTCAATAGAGGAATAATAAAGAAGCCTCAGCCTAAGCCTGAACGACATAGTGTAGCGTTTATGCTACGAAGGGATGAATAGGTAATATCCAGAGGACTATTGGTATGGTCGGCGCCCAATATTTCCGGGACAAAATGGCCCTCTTTTGCAGATGAAATTTATTCATTCGTTTATAGCATAGGCTTGACTGTTTGCAGCCTCTACCAACAAATGAATAGAACTGGCTAATCGAAGGCCTGAATAGCCAGCGAGCAGGATTTTAAATAGCCACAATGGCTGATTATAGGAAATTCCGGATATAATGGAGTCAGCGCCTGGTATAAGCAATAGAAAGGAGTTATTAGCATGATCTGTCCCAAGTGCCAGTTCCAAAATCGGCCAGACTCGACATTCTGTGCTAGATGTGGCAAGAGGTTTCACTTTTATTGCCCAGCCTGTGGGGAAACCACAGCGGATGCAGACAATTATTGTATCAAGTGCGGCCATAGCTTTCATGTCTATCCCCCAAGCCTGCTACAAAAACATGAACAGGAGAAAGAGGAACGGCACAGGGAGTACTATATGCCAAGGGTGAGGTCAGCCAGAATCGCACCCGTATTACACAACTTGCTCGGGCTCACGGAGCAGAGTAATATGTCAGATATGCGTCGGGATCATCTTGAGCATTCGCTATGTCATGTATTTGAAGACCCATGGCTCTCATTGCATGATGACAGTGACGTGAGTGATTTTCTACAAGATTTCTGGCAAGCTGTAAAGGAACTTTGGCCTGAAGCCTTCAATGATTCGAATGAATACTGCATACGGAACATGCTAGGATTCTCTATTCTCAATAGGGTGTTCCCCGATGTGATGCAATTGTGCCGAAAATCCAGCGATTTTTCGAAGGAGACTATGAAGCGAATCTTAGCTCAGACTGGTGTCGACTCTGACTTCTGGCGTGAGAAAAATTTGACGTGTGGGGAGTTCGATTCCGGTATTAAGTCATTTATACCTGATAATGCGCCATTTATAACCAGTCCAGAATCGTGCATAAATGCGGCAACCTCTTACATCAGGGGGAAGTTAGGGACCACCAGGGTGGATAAAAAACCATTTATTAATTAAGGGTAAAGTCCATAAATCAGTTTTAAATATGGGGTCTTTTCAGAGTAGCCTTTCGGCAAGAGCTAAATCCCTTCGCATAAGTTTCTATCTTGCATGCTCTTGCTAGAATAACCCCCTTTCCAACCATGTAACTACATCGTGAATGCACAACGCTTCTCTATGTAATCTACCTCAATTCTGCTTTTGCCATAAAACATGCTATTCATTTTGTCACGCCGGTACAGAAACATGTTATTGCTTATTTGATATAATATCCTGAAGAGCCCAGCTAGTGTATCTGGGATGGTCTTCAGATGGAAATAATAGTTTACTCGACTCCCACTTGACCCTATTGCCGCATGGTGAAAGAGTTTCTTTCACAGAGAGGAATAGGTTTCAAGGAGCACGATGTTTCACGCGACCGCGCGGCTGCCCGGGAACTCGTGAACAGGACAGGCCAGATGGCGTACCAGTCACTGTTATTGATAGCCAGATAATCATCGGGTTTGACCGTGAGCGGTTGGAGCAGGCACTTAAAATGGAGCAACAGAGAGAGCGGCACTCGTTTGGAGCTGCGATTGCTGATGCCAGCAAGATCACGGCCCGGCAAGGTTTGGGGATAACGCTTGGAGCCTACGTAGGTAACGTGAGGCCCGGTTCCGTAGCACAGATGGTAGGCCTGGTGCCAGGCGACATTATTACTGAAATAAATATGCAGCGTGTCGCTACTGCGGATGATTTGGAACAAGCCCTATCGAAGATAAGCAAGGGAGGCCGCATCTCTCTGGTTTTCCTAAGGGGCAATAAAACGTTTACTACCGAAGGAACTCTCTGATACACTTATAATTCATTTATGAGCTTAGTCTGCTGGAACAGTTCGATAAAGGTCAGCCAGGATGGCTAAACTAGCCTGTTGAGTCCTCTAGTTGACATTGTAGCGGATTGTGCAATGTCGCCTGGAGGCGCACTAGCCTGCTTGACAGCCAGGAGATATAGAGATATTATTATGTCCCCATGCGCTACCGGCGATTTCTGGGATGCATCGGGCGGCCAACACGGCTCTGGGAGGATTTGCCGGACCAGGCGCTATGGGTGTATCATCGCTGACGACAGCGATGAGGATGAGAATTGACTGATTGTTAGTTGAAATGGTAACTCCCGGATGATATAACTAACCCAAACAATCGGGGACCTTAGAAATCGGAGTGTGGATTTCTTGGACCAAAAGGAGGGAAAAATGATCAGAAGAGTGGCAATAGTTGGATATGCTCAATCTCATCATCAGCATAATATGCAAGAAACCAGAGAGGATATGGTCTTTGAAGTCTGCAAAGAGGCTTTGCACCATGCCGGTATCCTGAGAGAGGATCTGGATACCGTGGTCACCGCCTCTACGGATTTTCTGGATGGAAGGACGATTTCAAGTGTCTTTCTCAGCATGGCTGTTGGAGCTTTTCTGAAGGATGAATCAAAGGTAGAGGAGGACGGGACTTTTGCGCTCTATTATGCTTTGATGAAAATCCTTACTGGCACCCATGATGTAGCCCTGGTAGAGGCACATACACAGGGCTCGACTTTCAATCCCCATCAAATAACCTTTTACACACTTGATCCATTATTTGATCGGCAGATAGGTGTGCTCAATGATATAGCGGCTGCCGCTCTTCAGGCGAGAATGTATATGAACAGGTACAGTGTGTCGGAAGAGCATCTGGCAATGGCAGCCGTCAAGAACATTACCAATGCCGCTGAGAATCCTTGTGCACACAGAAAGATGCCAAACGTGAGTGTGGAAGAGGTGATGGGTTCAAAAGTATTTTACGATCCCATCAGGGAGCTGATGATGTCCCCCATCAGCGACGGGGCATGTGCGTTAATACTTGCCTCTGAGGAGAGGGCCAAGGAGATCACCGACAAACCAGTGTGGATAGAAGGGGTCGGTAGTTGCCAGGACCCCTATCTCCGGGACAGAAATATCCAAAATCTTGATTCCCTCCAGATGGCTGCCAGAACAGCCTACAAGATGGCTGGTGTAAAGGAGCCCTTTTCCGAGCTGGATGTTGCCGAGGTTTCCGAGAAATTCGCTCACGAGGAATTGATGATTTACGAAGCCTTGGGTTTATGCCAGGAGGGTCAAGGGAAAAATTTGATTAAAAGGGGCACAACTCGCAGAGATGGTGAGATGCCAGTAAATCCGAGCGGTGGGGCACTGGGTGCTGACCCTATCTGTGCTACCGGGTTGATAAGAGTAATAGAAGCGGCAAAGCAGATAAGGGGTGAAGCAGGTGGGTATCAGGTTCCCGGTGTCCACAGGGCTCTTGCCCATGGACAATTCGGGATTTGTGCCCAGAAGAATACCGTTTTTATATTGGGGGGTAACGGATCATGAGGAGAAATGTTGCAATAATCGGTTGTGGACAAACCAAACATTCGAGTAAGCGAAGAGATGTTAACCTCGCTGAAATGGTATCAGAAGCGGTCTATAATGCGCTGGAAGACGCCCAGGTCAGTCCGCGGGATGTGGACGCCTTTGTTGTTGGCAATATGCAGGGATTCGGTGGTATTGCCCAGCCAGAACAATGGCTCGGGGATTCAATTGGTGCCCCGGGGAAATCGGTCATCAGGATCGCCACTGGTGGGACGACCGGGGGATCGGTTGGACAGGGTGCTTATTATACTGTTGCCTCGGGACTTCACGATGTAGCTGTGGCTGTTGCCTGGGAGAAACATTCAGATAGCAAAGAGGCCGGTGCCACGACCGGGCTTCTGCATGTAGGACTGGGCAATTTTTTCCACGCCGCCAGTTATGGGTTGAGTCTTAAGAACCTGGTCGCCACCTCGGCGGTAGGAGCGGCGGCTGGCGTTGCCGTCTATCAGGCAATGTTTTACATGTATAGATCCGGGTGCAGCATCGAACACTTTGATATGGTAGCGGCAAAGGCAAGGCGCAATGCTGCTAAGAACAAATATGCACATCTTCAGTGGCCAGGCTGCACTCAAGAGGATATTGCCAAGACCGAGATGGTCGTATATCCCTTCAGGTATGGACATATCTGCCCGGCAAGCGATGGCGCCTCAGCCATTGTCGTGGCTGAAGAAAACCTGGCAAGAAAGAAAGCCAGGCAACCAGCCTGGTTCAAGGGACTCGCCGCCTACTCGGACGAGGAAAACCAGTTACAGAGTGAAAATTTCGGTGGCGTTGGAGTACTTGATCCCTCTGAACAAAAGGGATGCTGGATGTCAGCAACCAAGGCATATGAGATGGCAGGAATAAAGGACCCCAAAAAAGAGATTGACATAGCAGAGGTATATCAGCCATTTCCAAGCCAGGAGTTGATATTTGCTGAAAGGTTGGGCTTGTTCGATGAAGGCACGGCATGGATGGCTCTTGAAAAAGGTGAGACCGATATTGACGGCAGAATGCCCCTGGATCCCTCAGGTGGCGTCAATGCCACCAACGCCATTGGATCCACTGCCCTGCAGCGCATTCTTGAGTGCGCCCTACAGATAATGGGAAAGGCAGAAGAGCATCAGGTCCCGAGAAAAGTCCACAATGCCGTTGCCCATGGATGGGGGGGCGTAACCAGTTATATCACAGTGACAGTTTTAGGGGATTCCCCTGGGAGGTAAAGAAGATGGGATATGTAAAGGAAGAAAGACCGATGACAATCGGTGTGGAAGGTACATGGAATATAGGTTCCTATCACTATAAGGGTTCCAGACTCATAGAAGAATATGTTAAGGGGCTTAAGCAGAAGAAATTAATCGGCTCATTCTGCCCGGGCTGTGGGAAGGTAATTGTACCGCCCAGAAACCTGTGCGGAAGATGTCACCGGATAATGGACCGACGAAAGATCGTTAGTAATATGGGGACTATTACCTGCTTCATAGTCAGTCCCCCCATAGAGAAAGGAAAATTGAAGGTCCTGGGAATGGATCCTGTGGAAACGGGCTTAATAAAGGAGGGTGAGGTGGTTATTCCGGTCTTTGTTAAGTTCGATGGGTCAGACTCTAATACTGATACAATATTGCTAAACGCGGACCCAAAGGCTGTTCACATAGGCATGAGGGTTAAAGTTCTTTGGGTGAAAGAGCCACAAGGTGCACTCAGCGATTTCGAAGGTGTTGAACCTGTTTGATAAATATTAGATATCATTATCAATTACAAGGGGAGGGATAGAAACCATGAAAAGTAAATCTGAGATAGTTGAGGTAAAGGCCTTGCCATTTGCTGCTGGCTTTAACTGGTCAACAGGCTTCCAGATGCAGAGGTTTATCCAAGAACTTGCCAATAGAAAAATCCTGGGAGCAAAATGTCCCGAATGTGGGTATACTTATGTACCCCCAAGGTCGAGATGCGGAAAATGTTATACCAAAATAGGAGAGGAAAACCTGATAAATCTATCTGGAAAAGGTACCCTGGTTGGCTATACAACAGCGTATGTCAAATTAGATGGTCAGGGGAATTTTCAAGATTTGGAGGAACCCGGGATAATCGGGGCAATAAAGTTAGAGAATGCAGATTCAACGATCTTCATGCCCCTTGAAGGGATTAAACCCCGGGATGTAACCGAAGGGCTCAAGGTTGAGGTCCAGTGGCGAGAGGAGACAAAAGGGGAGCTGGCAGATATAAGGTGTTTCAAACCTACTTGAGCGGGGGGATTCCGATGGCGAAAGGAGAAGCGCGAAATGGCTATTAACAAAGTTGTCGCTAGCTTTGATGAGGCAGTGAAGGATTTTTTTGATGGCGCTACCGTTCTGCTTGGTGGTTTTGGTACACCCGGGGGTTGCCCGAGCTACCTCATGGAAGCCCTGGGCAGGCAAGGGGCGAAGGATCTTACCATTGTATGTAATAACGTTGGCTTCGGAAAAGAACTAATGCAGGTTGTGGCCATGTTCACGAAGGCGCCTGATTGGTGGTATGACGGTGGACAACTGGCGGATAACCGACAGGTGAAGAAAGCCATCGCAGCATTCCCCGTGCTTGCCTCTCCACTATTGGTCTCTCCCTTCGAGAAGCAGCTTCGCGCCAGCGAGGTGGAGATCGATATAGTTCCCCAGGGGACCCTGGCGGAGCGGATAAGGGCCGCTAAAGCTGGCATTGGGGCCTTCTATTGCCCCGTGGGCCCAGGGACCATTGTTGAGAAGGGAAAGGAAGTTAAGGTTATTGACGGCAGGAAGCATGTCCTTGAGTATCCGATAAAGGCTGATTTTGGTCTGATCAGGGCATATAAAGCGGATAGGCTAGGGAATCTGGTATATAGAGGCACCTCCAGGACCTTTAATGCTACCATGGCCGGTGCGGCAAAGGTCACCATAGCCGAGGTGGACGAGGTTGTCGAGGTTGGAGAGCTTGACCCGGAGAGCGTGGTTACCCCCGCTCTATACGTCGACAGGGTAGCTGTAAGGCCCGAGGCGGGTAGAACCCAGATCGTGCAAAGGATAGGCAAGGAAGAACAGCTCCGGAAATAGGAGGAATCATGGCTGAGAAGGAACGGTTAAGCAGAGAGACCATGGCCTTTCGGGTAGCTAAGGAGTTTGAGGATGGAATGGTGGTGAACCTGGGTATCGGTATTCCTACCCTTTGTGCCAACTACCCCTCGCCGGATAAGGAGATCCTCTACCAGACGGAGAACGGCGCCCTGAACTTCGGTCCCAACGCTACTCCAGAGGAGGCGGACCTGGATCTGGTCAATGCCGGTGGGCAAATGGTAACCCCAAAGCCAGGGATGGCCTTGTTCGCCCATGACGAGTCCTTCGCCATGATCAGGGGAGGGCACATCGACCTGTGCGTTCTGGGAGTAATGCAGGTATCGGAGAAGGGTGATCTTGCCAACTGGCTGCTCCCCGAGCGGGGTATTGGCAGTATCGGTGGGGCGATGGACCTGGCCGTCGGTGCCAAAAAGCTGATCGTGGTCACCGAGCACACCACTAAAGATGGCAAGTCCAAGATTGTTCATAAATGCAGCTATGAGCTTACCGCTCAGCAGTGTGTTGACATGATCGTTACCGACCTGGCGGTTATCGAGGTCACCGACAGGGGGCTGGTGCTGAAGGAAGTGGCCCCAGGGTGGACAGCCGG
>JAGMCC010000250.1 GCA_023129355.1 Dehalococcoidia bacterium
GGGAAGGTGCGCCTCAGGGGGGACCGGGTGCAACTGAGCTGTGAGCTGGTGCGCCAATATCAGCCTGAGGACGTGGCGCCCGCTCCACCAGCGAGGCGCCGGCTCCTGATTAATCTGGCCCAGACCGAGGATGAGGAGAGCGATGTGGTGCGCCTTCACCAGATCTTCGCTGCCCTCAGGGATTACCCCGGAGGGGATGAGGTGCGCCTCAGCGTAACGCGCGGGGACGAGGTTGTTAACCTCAGGCTCCCCGGGATGACCACAGGCTACTGCCCTGAGCTCCACCAGCGACTCGCCGCCCTAGTTGGCGAGGAGGCACTGGTGGTACAATAGCCTAACGTGATGAGGCCTCTATCTCCAGGAGGTATTTTTTCATCTCCAGGCCGCCTTCGAAGCCGGTGAGGCTGCCATCTTTGCCTATCACTCGATGGCAGGGTATAACAATGGGTAGGGGATTTTTCGCCAGCGCCTGCCCCACAGCCCGCTGCGCCTTCGGCTTTCCGATCTGCCGGGCGATCCAACCGTAGCTTTGGGTTTCACCATAGGGGATGGCGCGGGTCTCCTCCCATACGGCGCGTTTAAAGGGAGAGGTGCCGGCCAATTCGAGCTCATCGTCGAAGGAGACTTGCTCCCCCTCAAGGTAGCGCTTTAGCCGCTGTGGCAGGTCTCCAAAGGTGGTGGGGTCGGCAATCGCCCCGGGGAAATCCTCCGCAATCACCTGAACCACCGCCTCCCGGCCTGGCTGGGGCAGCACGATGCGCCGCAGCCCCGCACCGGAGCCCACCAGCCCTATTTGGCCAAGCTGGGTATTAATGAGTGTATAGCGCATGCACACTAACCCCCAGGGGCGGTTAAACTTAAGCCATATTATATATAACGCCTTTACTGATCGCAATCCGATATGCCGATTGCCAACGGCACCGCCGAGGATGAAATTGGTTCTGTTCGTTTTTAGTTGGTAGCGGATTGTTTGAAAGTTTGAAAAGTTCAGCTATGGGAGTTGGTTTCAAAATGTGGTATAATGGAATATAGGAAAGGCTGGTTGACTGTTTTGGATGACAGTAGGCTGATTTCCGATATTTGGGACTCCTCCCCTCCGACGCCCTGTATACATCATTGGATTATTGGAGAAGCTAAGGATGGTCAGGCTCTCGGTATTTGCAAGAAGTGTCATAAGCACAAAGTTTTTAACCCTTTTTATGAACTGTCGCTAAAAAGAGGAAGGCCTGTAACCTAATCAACCAGCACCCATATAACGAGCAGTATCAGGCAATTAGCCCTATCAGTATCAGTAAGTCTGTGTGCTGGTGCTTGTATTACATATCGGGCTGCAATAAAACTCTACCAGGATAGCGGTAAGCTACAAGGTATTACAGACATCAACTCCGGTTGAACAGAACCATGAGATTCGCCATCTTGACAATAGTTCGGGCATATGCTAATATGACGATGTAGTACAGCACCTTAACAACTGGATAGTGGA
>JAGMCC010000251.1 GCA_023129355.1 Dehalococcoidia bacterium
CACGCTGACATGCCGACCTCGCCCGATGCCGCCTACGATGGGGTTTTCTTGAGCCACGCCCATGCCGACCATGCCAATTACATACACTTTCTGCGCTCGGATATCCCAATCTACGCCTCTGAGGTAACGAAACGCATCTTGGTATCCATGGAGGATACCTCCAGCAGCGGGTTCAACGAATTCCTAAACTTCAAGGAGTCCTTCACACTGAGGCCAAAAAAAACGGGTGAAGGGATGATGAAACCCCAGAGCGAAGAGACGAAAACGGCGCGGCATTTCCGGGCGTTCGCCGCTGGTGAGCGGGTTGCTATCGGCGATTTGACGGTGGAGGCAGTGGCGGTAAACCATTCCATCCCCGGGTCGCTAGGTTTCCTCATCCACACACCACAGGGGGTGATCGCCTATACCGGTGATCTCAGGTTCCACGGCTACGGTGGCGCTCTGACGAGAGATTTCGTAAAGCGCGCCGCTGAGGCCCAGCCCATCGCCCTCATCTGCGAGGGGACACGCGTCAAAAAAGATGAGGATGAAACCGAAAGCCTGACTGAGCAGGATGTTCAGCAGAGGGTGGCGAAAGTGGTGAACCAGACAGAGAACCTGGTCATCGCCAACTATCCATGGAAGGACATCGAGCGGGTGAGGAGCTTCTACGAGGTGGCTAAGATGACCGGACGAAAGCTGGCGCTCAGCCTGAAACAGGCATATTTATTGAAACAACTGGAGGGCACCGACGCCGCTGCGCCTTCCCTGGGCGATGGTAACATCGTTATCTACATCGATAGGAAAAACTGGGGGTTAATCAACAAGCCCCACTATCCGCAAAACATAGTCGAGCAGGATTACAGCGCCTGGGAGCGGGAGTTTTTAAGCTATCCCAACAGGGTCACCTGCGATGATATCCACCGCCACCAGAGCGATTTCATCGTCAGGATCGATTTCTTCGACCTCACTGACCTCATAAACATCCGGCCGGATGACGGCTCGTGCTACATCCGCTCGATCACGGAGCCCTTCGATGAGGAGGGGGAAATTGAACTCGAAAGGGTGGAGAACTGGCTGAAGCACTTTGGCCTTTACCCCTATGAACAGGTTCACGCCTCCGGCCATGCCTCGGGCCCGGAGATAAAAAGGTTGATCGAGGAGATAAACCCAAAGCTGGTTTTCCCGGTCCATACGGAGCACCCTGAGCTTTTCGTTGCTCCGCCCGGTACGATGGTCAAGATACCACAGGCGGGTAAAAGCTATCGCTTATAACGTAATTCCTTTGGCGACACCGACATTAGAGGAGGCAAAACATGATCCCCATTAGACTTGCGCTCAGAAACTTCATGTGCTATCGGGAGGGGGAGCTCTCCTTCGAAGGGCTTCATGTGGCCTGTCTTTGCGGGGACAATGGCAATGGGAAGTCAGCGCTCCTCGATGCAATGAC
>JAGMCC010000252.1 GCA_023129355.1 Dehalococcoidia bacterium
CGGCCTGGCTCCCAGCAGGGCCTGGCAAATATGCATCCAGACGATATCACTCCCCTTGACTAAGTCGAAGTAGAAGCGCGGCGACTGGGAGAAGATTTTCAATATGGCCCGGCCCTCCTCGAGGCTGTGCATTAGCTGGGAATCAACTGCCTGCTGGTAGCCTTTCAGGTTGATGGTATCAGCGTGTAACGCGTCGGCGATTACCGGAGCCGCAAGCTGTGCGCTCCTAATTGCATAGTAAATGCCTTCTCCGGTAAGGGGGTGAATTAAACCCGCAGCATCGCCAAGCAGGAGGACGTTGCCCCGCTGAATAGCCATCCCCCGCCTTCGCAACGGCATAAGGTGGCCGGCTAAATCGGTAATGTCGTATTTGCCCAGGTGCTGGAGCAGCCGTTCCAGGTAAGGTTTAAGCCTTTTTGATAGATGCATGGGTCCCCCAACCCCGACCGACAGGTGATCCTTTTTGGGGAAAACCCATGCATAGCCGTCGGGTATTTGCCCATAATCCAGCCCAATAAGGGAATCCCAATCGGCTAGTTTATCCTGGGTGACAGACACTTCAGCTTCAATGGCGATAGCGAGTTCGACATCCCTCATCAAGCCTGATCTCTTGGCCACCATCCCTTTGGCGCCATCGGCGCCGGCGACAACTTTAGCGGTGAAGGGGCCCTCGGGGGTCATCACCTTAACCCCGGAAGCTGTTATCTCCAGTTCATCAGCCCTCACTCCATCGACGAGGGACGCGCCCGCTTCCTGAGCCTTCTGGACGAGTAAATGATCGAATTTGCTCCGCATCACCAAATAAACCAGGGGTTCCGTATGCCGCTTAGTGCACTCATCGCTGAACTGATACATGATTCTGACCCCGTAAGCTATTCTCTCGGTCACCGCGCTGATGTCAAAGTCAAGTAAGCTCAAAGCCCGAGAAGTGATCCCCCCGGCACAGGGCTTATCTCGGGGTATCTTCTCTTTTTCAAGGATGAGCACTGCTAGCCCCCTGCGGCCCAGCTCATAACCTAGCGTGGCGCCAGCGGGACCGGCACCGATGATTATTACATCATAGGAACTCATGGGGCCACCTCTCTAGCCCCAATGTCCCGGCGATAATGGCAGCCCTCAAAATGAATGCGCGGGATATTGCTGTAGACCCTATCCCTAGCCTCAGCGATGGTCCTGCCCGGTGCAGCCACAGTAAGCACCCGCCCCCCGTCAGTGTATATTACGCCATGGCTCGCCTTCGTTCCGGCATGAAACACCAAAATGTCCTCATCAACTTTATCTAATCCCTCGATGGGGAAGCCTGTTTTGTAGCTGCCGGGATAACCACCCGACGCCATGACCACCCCAACGCAGGCTTCATCGCGCCACTTAATCTCCATTCTATCCAGCCGCTCATCGAGCACCGCCAGCATGATGTCCAC
>JAGMCC010000253.1 GCA_023129355.1 Dehalococcoidia bacterium
GCTCCTCAATCAAATCTTTCATTTCAGCGATAGGGATAATGCGACGCGCCTCATCCTGAGGGAGACCGAGAGCCATGGCGAGATTGGCATCTGGGTTGGCATCTATAGCTAGCACAGCCTTTCCTTCAGCGGCGTAAAGGCGCGCCAGCAGGCTTGCCAGGGTGGTTTTTCCCACGCCTCCCTTTCCGGTAATCGCCAGTTTCATCCTCTTCCATCTTCATCAGGCTTTTTTCTCAACTTCAGATGGATGTTAGATTTCGAAGCCAAATCCTCGATGATCGCTCTCAGGGATTTTGCTTTGGCCTTTATATCGGAATCGTCACCCTGATAGGTGGTGAGCATTTCATCCACCGCTTTGCTGACAAGATCGACTGGCATGAGGGTGGTAGCTACACAGTAGAAGCTCATCGACCTGCCGTCATTATAGTTATCAAGTAGCTTTTCGAGCAACAATCGTCTCTCCCTCTGCTCCTCAAGCCATCGCTCCAAGCCAACCTCTTTGATTTTATCCAGGTTCTTCTGGGCGATTTTAGTCTCCTGATCATTTCCCCAGCCCCTCCTCGAGTATCTTTCACAGGGATACTCGTCACACTCAATGCAGGTGACAAGACCCCGCTTCATGACACAGCACCTATAATATACTACACCAAGAATGCTGCTCACCCAGGCGGCATCCGATGCATCTGGAAGGTGCCCGCGATTGATATTTAGTGCATAGCCCACAGAATATGCCGCAGCAGCCAGCGAGGCTTGCTTCCTCAACTGAGTTCAATTTGTCACTTCCTCAGTCCTAGAGTAAACATCGGCCACTGCTCCAGCAACCCCCCTTCTAAAATGAAGGCAGTCAACCGAACACCCCGCTATTAAAAACATCAGGTGCGCATGTGGCACCTGATGTTTATTTTTCGAACTTTACACTAGTCTTCATTAGGCAAGAACCCTTCTTTATTTAAAGGCCTGATCTGCTTCTTCAGTTCCACCAAAGGAATAAGCTCTGGAAAGGGTGAAATGATTTAAAGGCTCGATCTACCTCTTCGTTTCTGTTAAAGGAATGAGCTCGGGAAAGGATGAAATAACCCGCTGGGCGATCCCGTCGGCATCCAGATTATACTTGGCACGTAGCACTCCCTGAGAGCCATGCTCCACGAACTCATCGGGTAGCCCGATACGCTCCACCCGAAGATCAGTAATATGGGAGCCATCCAAAAGCTCAACAACCGCGCTGCCAAACCCACCCCAAAGGGCGTTCTCCTCCACCGTAACCACCCGCTTGGTGCGACGAGCCACATCCAGTATCAGCGAGGAGTCCAGGGGCTTGACGAAACGAGCATTAACCACAGTGCATTCGATGCCCTTCTCAGCTAGCCTCTGAGCCGCTTCAAGGGCAG
>JAGMCC010000254.1 GCA_023129355.1 Dehalococcoidia bacterium
GCGAGCCTCACCAAGCTATTGGAGCTGGTGGCCGCCATATCCGGGCGTCCCGCCCTTGAGGTCAGGGAGATGATCGGGATCGAGGGGATGGTCTATATCGGGAACCACGGCTTGGAGCGATGGCAGGATGGCGCAGTGGAATTCATCGAGGGGGTCCAGGAATATCCGGCAAGGGTAATTGTGGCGCTAGAGGAATTGAGGGACCTCCTTTCCATAGAGGGCCTTGTCCTGGAGAACAAGGGGGTGGCGCTAGCTATTCACTATCGCCATTGCCACCACAGGGAGCACGCCAGGCGGGTGATCCTGGAGAAGATAGCAACCTCTGCCATATCCAGCGAGTTTCGGACTCTGGAGGGTCGGTTGGTGGTGGAGCTACGCCCTCCGCTGGGGGTGCACAAGGGCACTGCGGTAAACGCCTTGCGGGAAAGTTATCGCTTGAGAGGCGGCATCTATCTGGGGGATGATGCGAGCGACCTCAACGCCTTCAGGGTCATGCACCAAAAGGGCTTTTACGCCCTGGGGGTCATCGCTGATGAAACATCCGACGAGGTGGCAACGGAGGCAGACTTTACCCTTAACGGTGTGAGCGATGTGGCACGCTTTCTTAAGTGGCTTGCTGGAGCCGTTCCAGAGCTAAGGCAGTAACATCGCTAAGCTGTCGGTAAAGCCACAGGGTAATATCTTCCTCTTCAATGGATTTCTTCAAGGCAGCGGCCCGCCGGCTCCTCTCTTCAGGGGACATCGAGAGCGCCCGATAAATCGCCTCTGCTGTTCCTTCCAGGTCACAGGGCGTTACCGGAAGGACGTTCTCCTTAAGCTGTTCAAAGGCCCCGGCAGCCTCCGACAACACCAGGACACCGTCACAGGTATTGACCGTAGGCCCCTCTTTGGCCACCAGATTCATCCCGTCGACCACCGGGTTTACCAGCAGGACATCGTAAAGGCGCATGGCAGCAAGGGCTTGAGTATAGTTATTCTCATAAAATGCCTTAATAGGCTGCCAGTTATCGTTGCCATATTTAGTATTTATTGCTTCGATCACCTCATTGACCTCCTCAGCATACCTCCGGTACTGCTTAATTCGAGTGCGCGATGGAACCAGGAAGGCGAGGAAGTTGACCTTGCCCTGGAGATCGGGGTAACGCTCGAGGAGTATGTCGAAGGATCGGAAGCCGCGCACAATGTTCTTGCTGGGTTCCAACCGGTCGACGCGAACGATGGTTTTTTCCCCCAAAAAGGGGCGTAGCTTCTCCTCATATTGTTTCAGCAATGGTGACCGGACCTGCTTTCGCAAGTTGGCCACATCAACAGATACGGGATATGCCTTGACCTTGACTTGACGGTCATTAATTAAAATGGTGCGGCCTTTATAATCAAC
>JAGMCC010000255.1 GCA_023129355.1 Dehalococcoidia bacterium
AAGGCAGTGGTTATGAGCACCGAGAAGCCGACGAAATCTGGCCTGGTTTCCCTGACCTTCTCCACTACGAGGCCCGGGGCCACATCCACCCCCAGGTCATGCACCTCGAAGCCCTGGGCCTTGAGCATGATGGCCAAGATGTTCTTACCCATGTCGTGGATGTCGCCCTGCAGCGTGGCGAGTACCACCTTGCCCAGTGGCTCGGACTCGCTAGCGCTAGCCAGGTATGGTTCGAGGATGGCCATCGCTCCCTTAAAGATCTCGGCGGACAACATCAGTTCGGCGAGGAAGTACTCGCCTTTCTGGAAGCGGTCACCCACGATGGTCATGCCCCGACGACACTCTTCGAGGATCTGGATGGGGCTCTCGCCTGTCTCCGCCCTGCTTTTTACCTCCTCCGCGACCCTGTCCCTCTCCAGCTCCACGAGCGCCATGCTCAGTTCTCCTGACATCTCAAGCCCCCTTCTAGCGCAGAAGATTATATGCTATCAGCAGTTCGATGGTCAATCCATCGATGCTTTACCATGCCTGGGCACGCGAGAGCTAGTTACAATATTACAAGGTGAGGTTGTTCTAGTAAGACAAGGTGCCACTATATAGCATCATATTTTAGATATAAGTAGGAGTGGACGTTTGTTTCCACCCCACGAGATGCTCACCGTTTATTCTGTTGTTCTTGGTGCATTAGCCTCCCGCGTAGCGGTTACGCCAGAACGACTGCCCCGATGGGTACGGTTATTCCTTGGCGTATCGTAACTCCTCGGCCCCAACAGAAAGCCATTTTGTGCAACGATGATGCTACGAAGTCCACGCGAGCTGGTTAAATCCCAAGCTATTCCTTCCCTCCCCAAATCAGCCTGGCTGGGCGTTCTCTCAGGATACTTTCATGAGCGCCTTTAACCGAGCGACCGCCTGGGGCAATACCGCTCCCGTTCTTTCCTCAAACCGCAGATGAGCGACTCGGTCGAACGGGGTTTCACCATCGTTGATGATCACTAACCGAGCTCCGGATTGGAGAGCTATTCTAGGCATGTCAGCAGCAGGTGTGACTACGAGGCTGGAGCCAGCGACCACAAAAAGGTCACAGCTTCGTGAGTGTGCGTAAGAATCGGCTATCTCCCTCTGGGGTAAGGGCTGGCCAAAGTCAACCACGCTGGAAACCAGCTTGCCTCCGCAGGAGCAGCTATCCCGGCCAATCGACTCATCCACTTCAGCCTGGCAGCGACTGCAACGCAGCTTGCTAACATTGCCATGTAGTTCTGCTAGCAAGTCCGGCCGTATCCCTGAGCTTAAGTGTAGGTTGTCTATATTCTGCGAGATGAGGAAGCTCAACTTACCCAGTTTCTGGAGCTCAACAATAGCCATGTGCCC
>JAGMCC010000256.1 GCA_023129355.1 Dehalococcoidia bacterium
ACCTCTCCTTCAATATGATCACCATTGATGGCGATACCAGCCCCAATGATACGGTATTGATCCTTGCCAATGGTCTAGCGGGGAATAAGATGATTGAGGAAGGCACTAAAGAGGCGGAGGCGTTTCAAGCGGCGCTAACGGAGGTTTGCACCTATCTTGCCCGGCGCATAGCCAGCGAGGGTGAAGGGGCAACCAGGCTTATCGAGGTTACTGTTGATGGGGCGCTCACCCTCGCCGATGCCCGGCTGGCGGCGCGCGCTATAGCCGGATCGCCCCTGGTGAAAGCGGCAGTTCATGGATGCGATCCCAACTGGGGACGAATCATTGCCGCCCTGGGCCGCAGTGGCGCCGAGATCGATGAGTCGCGGATAGACCTTTTCTTGAATAATATCCGCCTGGTGGTGGGAGGCTTGCCCCATCCCTTCGATAAAGACAAGGTGAGGGTGGCGATGGTGGGGGCTGAGGTGCCCCTCAGGGTATGCCTCAATCTGGGGGATTGCGCGGCGACCGCCTGGGGCTGCGACCTGTCGGCGGAATATGTTACCATAAACAGCGAGTATACGACTTAGGGGGAAGTGATTATAATGACACTCCCAATACAAAAGGACGTAGAACTTCCGCTACTTTTTGAGATCGAGGCCATGGGGGGAGAGGCACGTCCTCTAGATGTTTATCCGAAGGTAACTGCTCATTTTCCTCAGATTACGGAGGCTGATCTCAAAGAAAAGATATCGAGCGGCGTTAATAAATGGACAAATAGAATTCAGTGGGCTAGATAGAGCCTAGTTTCAAAAAAGGAGCTTGAAAGATATCCCCATGGGGTATGGCGGATTACAGAGAAAGGGAGAAAACGGCTGGGGAGAAAAGACTTGAAGGTTGCCGAATCTACTATATCATTACAACTGTTCAGCAGACATGATGATCTAAAGCAAAAGATGGTTGATACAGGCAATAAGCTGAGATATAACACCAGTACGGAAGAAACATGCGCCGGTTATCGGCATGATGTCCTATGGAAGCCTGGACCCTATAAGAGAGACCCCAGCCATGTTATTGAAATCTGTGCAGGTGGCTCATTGCCAAAGGATTTCGATGCGTTGAGCGTAGCTAATAGAGAGCTGGGTGCTAAGGGGATTTTAGTTACCGTGGACGAGGCGGACTATCATAAGGCTATACGGCGATTCGAAAACCAGCCTGACATCGTGGTGGTGAAGGCGGAGACCGTTGATAGACTTCATGAATTAATGATGACAGACCTGGAATTTTTGAAGTCAATCTTTAGTGAGTAATCCTAAATGGCGAAGTTCATGAAAAAGCCCATCGTCGTCAAGATCGG
>JAGMCC010000257.1 GCA_023129355.1 Dehalococcoidia bacterium
AGCTACCCATTATCGGGTAGCCCCCTGTAATCAGACAGGCTTGGCATTGAGCCATTATTCAACTATGACCGCTGTTCCATAGACCAGTAGCTCGGAGGCCCCACTCATCACCATCGAGGTGACAAACCTGGTGTCCACGATGGCGTTGGCGCCCATTCCCTCCGCCTGCTCAACCATTCTCTGGATGGCCTGCTCCCTGGCCTCAGCCATGAGCTTAGTGTACTCACGGATCTCCCCGCCAACGATGCCGCGAAGCCCGGCAACTATGTCTCTCCCCATATGCCGGGCCCTGATGGTGCTGCCCTTGACCATTCCCAGTGTCTTGACAGTCTTCTTACCCTCTATATGAGCTGAGGTTACGATAATCAATGCTTCACCTCCTTAATCTCCTTGGGCTCCTTGCGTGCCTTCTGAATCCTATCAACGCTCACATATCCCAGGAGCAAAACGAAGCCCACTGCGGCTATGCCGGCCAGAACCCTGAATCCTAGGTGTATAGCAGGGTCGGTGAAGAAAGCGCTAGCAGCCCAGCCGATGATGCCCAGGATACCGATGCCGATCAGCACCAGGGCGACATATTCCAGCGTTCTCACAGTCTCACCTCCTAAAAGTGTATGTATTTCGCGCGTGAAGGTTGATGGTGGCAGTAATCATATATGCAAAAAGCATGGAATGTCAAGGACGGACGTTCATTTATTATGGCGCCACACTGTCCCTTGAGGGGTGTCTTCGAGGATTATGCCCAGCTCTGCCAGGGAGGCGCGGACCCTATCGGCAAGTTTCCATTCTTTCGCCCCTCTCAAATCGGCTCGCTTTTCGATCAACAAGCCTATATAATGAGACGCTTGTTGAGCTTTATCGACAAGATTAATACCATATGCCTCTGCCAGCTTTATGAATGGCTCAGCATCGAGGTGAATCTCTACCTTCTCTAATGTCAGACCCATTATTCCAGCCAGCTCCATAAGCTCTCGCTGTGCTTCTTTGATAGAATGGCCTTCATCTGCGGATCGGTTGATCTCTGAGGCAAGGTCGAACAGGGCGGCGATAGCCTGGGCGGTATTGAAATCATCGTCCATGGCCTGGGTGAAGCGCTGGCGGTAAATCGCAGCCTGGGGCGCTGGTGGAGCATCGCCGCCATCGCGATGCGCTGCAAGGCGGAGCCTCACTGCCCCTCTATGAGCAGCTTCTAACCCATCCTCGCTGTAGGTGAGCGGGCTTCGGTAGTGGGAGCTTAGGACAAAGAGCCTGATGGCATCGGCGCTATAGCGCTCCAGTGCCTCTTTAACTGTAATAAGATTGCCCAGCGATTTGCTCATCTTCT
>JAGMCC010000258.1 GCA_023129355.1 Dehalococcoidia bacterium
CCACACCGGCATGATAAGCAATAGCACCGTGGACCTCATGGAGAGCGGTGTGGTGACCAACGAGCGCAAGGCCATAGATAGGGGCAAAACGGTAAGCGGTGCGGCGGCCGGGACCGAAAAGCTGTTCCGTTTTATACACAAAAACCCGCAGGTAGAGATGCACCCATATACCTATACCCACGATGCTAATATCATTCGCCAGTTCGATAATTTCATTACCATCGTCTCCGCCATCGAGGTTGACCTTAGCGGACAGGTGAATGCGGAAACGATCAGAGGCACTCAGATCAGCGCTGTGGGCGGGCAGGCTGAGTGGCTGCGGGGAGCGGCTGCGGCTCCCGGCGGGAGGTCGATCATTGCCTTTACCTCAGCGATACAGGGCAAGACATCCCGCCATTCCCGCATCATCCCCCGGCTTCAGGAGGGCACCATCACCAGCGTACCGCGCTACGATGTTGACTGTATAGCTACCGAGTACGGGATAGCTGAGCTGAAGGGTAAAACCCTCGCCCAGCGGGCCAAGGCCCTTACCGCCATCGCTCACTCAGATTTCCGAGAAGACCTGGAAAGAGACAGGCGAGGGGTAGATTAACCGGAGGCTTATTTCTTCTTCGGCGTCTTCTTAGCGCCTTTTGCGCGCCAGGCTTGATCAATGTAACGCTTATCCCTGGCTGAATACATACCTTTGGGGCCTTTGGTCTTCAACTCCCGCATAAGGTTAAATTCTCCAGGTTCAAACTTAAGATTGCTCATCAGGGTGTGTGAGATACTGGCTAAATCGTAACCGGCGGAAAGCCCCATTATATCCATCGCCAACATGAACTCTTTCTTCCCCATCACAATACCGTCAATGGGGCGGCTGGCGATGGTCTCAGCTACCTGAGCAACTTCCTTTTTCAGCTTATTCAGGGGCACCACCTTGTTGACCAAGCCGAATTCCTCAGCCTCCTTGGCGCTGAGCGGCTTTCCCAGAAGCATCATCTCCTTAACCCTCCTCCACCCGATCATGAGGACGTACAGGGGAATCGGGCCCTCAATGCCGAGATAGGTGTAGCCGGGATGGGTAAAGACCGCATCTTCACTGGCAATGGCCATGTCGCAGGCGCACATAATCTCAAAATGACCGCCGTAGCAATAGCCGTGCACCTGGGCAATGGTCACCTTGTCGCAGGTGAGGATCTTCTGCAGGATGGCCCGCCGCCCCCACCACTCATCCACCCCCCAGTACCTCCTTCTCTGAGCGGGACGCCTATCCTCACTAAAGCCCCGCCGCGCGCGCACCGCTTCAATGTCATACCCCGCTCCGAAGGCACGCCCT
>JAGMCC010000259.1 GCA_023129355.1 Dehalococcoidia bacterium
TCAGGGTGACAAGAAAGGGAGCCCGAACAATTAAGTAAGGGAATTCTATTGACAACTCATCCGCTTTCTGCTAGCTTAGGTTGATATATTAAGGAGGTGGCACGGTGAGATTCCCCTTTATCCCCAGGGAGGAGAAGTTCTTCGACCTTTTCGAGGAGAGCGCCCGCAATCTGGTAAGGGGAGCCGGCCTCCTCGCCGAGCTTATAGAGAAGTGGGAGAATATAGAGGAGAGGGTGAGCGAGATCACCGAGCTTGAGCACCACGGGGATAACATCACCCACCGCATTATAGCGCAACTGCACGCCACCTTCATTACCCCTATAGACCGAGAGGATATCGCACAACTTGCCGACCGCATGGACGATGTGATGGATCTTATCGAGGGAGCCGCGGTGGACATGCTTATCTACGAGGTAAAGCGGCCTACAGAAAGGGCGCAGGAGCTGGCAGATATCCTGGTCAGGACGACCTCCGAAGTCAGCGCGGCGATACCAAGGCTGCGCCGCCGTAATCAGCTAAACAAAATCCCGGAGCACTGCATCGAGATAAATCGGCTGGAGAATGAGGCCGATACAGTGGTGCGAGCCGCACTGGCGGAGCTTTTTCATAATCAAATTGACCTTGCTGATGTAATCAAGTGGCGAGAGATCTATGATCATATGGAAACCGCTACCGACCGCTGCGAGGACATCGCCAATGTCCTTGAAGGGGTCATGATAAAGCGTGCCTGAGTTTTAATTTGTTTATACTGGTAATTATTCTCGCCGTCGGCTTCGCCGTGATCAACGGCTTCAACGACGCAGCTAATGCAATTGCCACCGTTGTCAGCACCCGCGTTCTCTCCCCCCTCCGTGCCGTGATCATGGCGGCTATCCTGAACTTCGCCGGCGCCGCCACCGGCCTCGCCGTGGCCTACACCATCGGCAAGGGTATAGTTGCCGAGGAGTATCTAGACTACAGCGTCATGATTGCCGCCCTGGCTGCGGTCATCATCTGGGGTGGGATAGCGACACGCTTCGGTCTTCCGGTAAGTATAAGCCACTCCTTCGTCGCCGGGCTTGTCGGCGCCGCGATCGCCGCAGCAGGAAGCGTGTCCATCGTGTGGGCAACCTTCACCAAGGTGCTCTCCTCGGTAGCCATCGCCCCGGCACTGGGCTTCGCCGTGGGGCTATCGGTTATGGTCGGCTTAATGTGGCTATTGCGCCGTAAGGCGCCCCTGCGGGTAGAAGGCATCTTCAGCAGGCTGCAGATTCTCTCCGCTGCCTTTATGTCCTATGCCCACGGCAAGAATGATGGACAGATGCC
>JAGMCC010000026.1 GCA_023129355.1 Dehalococcoidia bacterium
GAACCTTGACCTGGGTCTTCTTTTCTCGTTCCGCCAGCTCACTTCGAGCTTGGCTCCTCAAATCATTCAGTTTCTCCACAGAAGCCAGTCGCTTCATCAATAACCTCCTATTTATAGGAACTTAGAATGTCCTTTAGCTCGCTTGGCTTTACCTTTCTGTGGACATCGTCCCCGATAGCCACTACCGGGGATAGCCCGCAGCAGCCCAGACAGCGGACAGTTTCCAGGGAGAATTTACCGTCTGGGGTTATGTCCTCTGGCTCAAGGTCATCCTCTTTCTTCAATGTATCCAGGAGCTTCTGTCCTCCCTTAACATAGCAACTGGTACCCATGCAGACCTGGATGACGTGCCTGCCCTTGGGCACCATGGTGAAGAAGTGATAGAAGCTGACTATTCCATATACCTCGCTCAGGGGGATCTTTAGGTCCCTGGAGATGGTCTTCAGAATCGGCACCGGTAGATAGCCAATTAACCCCTGTGCCTGTTGCAAAACCCGGATGAGGGCACCGGCTTGCCCCCCCGTATCGTCAATTATCCCCTGAATTTGGCTGAAGATCCTCCCTGCATACCCAGCCCCAATTGCCCTCTCTGGTCGAATCTCACCTTCAATTGCTTCCATCTTCTGCCTCCTGTTTTTGATTAACTCAACCTGATTTGAGCTAGCGCTCATATGTATCAGGGCACAAAAAAGACATCCAATCTGGATATCCTAATCCTCTAATTGGATGCCTTTAAACTTACCACTACTAGTACGCTGTTTCAATTCGCCTCTTCTAGCTTGGGCTAACCTCCAAATATATTGTAGCACACAAAAAGCGCTACTTTCACCCCCAAAGCTTCATAACCTCACCCTTGAGCATTTCTGCACTACGCATCGCTCTTTACTTTCCCCGGCTATTTACCGACGGGATTGAAACCCTTGCCAAAGAGCTTTAGCTCTATCGGCTCGCCGTGGCCCCACCGCTTGTAAACCCGGCAGTACTGGCAGATGTCGGTCCCATCCCCTTTCGCCCCGTAGTCGTAAAGCTTGCAGTAAGTACCCTCAACCTCCCAGCAGGGCAGTGCGCGATACTTGAACGCAGGACATTCATTCTTCACCGCATTAGGGCAGCGGAACATCTCCCAGCAGGGTGTCTTACCCTCCCAGAAGCCCAAGCTCGGTTCCGCCAAGAGCTTGCCTTTTGCTTCATCGATGACACTCTCTATTTCGGCGATTTCCTCCACAGTTACAACTTCTTTAAGGGACTCTTTCACCATTTCCAACTCTTTCGGCTTCATTGCCTTCTCCCTCTACTCTACCATTATTTAAGCTTCCCGGTTTCTCTAGCTTTCTGTATACCGAGCCGTCTCCCTCTCTCAGCGGTTAGCCAGCGGGATTGAACCCTTTATCAAATAGCTTTATCTCTATTGGTGCGTCCTGTCCCCACTTCTTGTAAGCCCGGCAGTTTCGGCAAATTTCAGTGCCGTCGCCTTTTGCCCCGTAATCGTAGAGCTTGCAGTAGGTCCCTTCGATCTCCCAGCAGGGCAGCGACCGATACTTGAACGCAGGGCACTCGCTCCTCACCGCCTCCGGGCAGCGGAACATCTCCCAGCAGGGTGTCTTCCCCTCCCAGAAGCCCATACCCGGCTCCGCCAGGATCTTGCCTTTCGCTTCCTCGATGACACTCTCTACATCGGCGATCTCTTCCAGAGTGGAAACACCTCTAAGGATCTCTTCCATCTGTTCCATTACCTTGGTGCTTATTGTCCTTGCTTCACCTTTAGCGCTCACCTCTGGTGTCTCGACACCTTTAGCTAGTAACTCAACCTCACCCTCCTGGAAGCCATAAACCTTGTCGGCGCGTTCGCCGGAGGTAAGCTTGACCCATATGGGATACGCAGTATATTTTGCGAACTGCTGGATTTCCATGTCTACTACCTCCCCATTTTCTCCCACCACCTCCGGCATTGATTCGCATTCCTTTATTTTGACCATATCACCAATTCTCATTTTGCTCCTCCCTTTTTCCATCATTAGTGGTAACTCTACCTCGCTCTCTCGGAAGCCATAAATCCTCCCCTTAAGTTCACCAGAGGTCATCTTGGCCCAAACAGGATACGTGCGGTATTTCTCGTACTCCTGCATTTGCATCTCTACTATCTCGGCGATTTCGCCTACCACCTCTGGCATCGAGCCGCATTCCCTGATTATGACCGCATCTCCTATTTTCATTTCTCTCATCTCCTTACCCATTATTTACCGCTACCCCCGTTCTCCATTTCCATTTAACAATAAAGCAAATCCAAAGTCATCCGCATTCGCGCCTATTTATATCCTTTCGTTAGCGCAGCAAGCCTGGCCGTGTGGTTGACACTTTAACTAGGCACTTTCAACTATATGCTATAGTTGAAAGTGCTGATAGGGCGGACTATAATATGCGGTAGAGACAAGATATCATGGAGAAAATCAAGATTTTACTGGCTGAGGATCACGTGGTTGTTCGCCAGGGTACTCGCCAGCTTCTAGAGCGGGAAAAGGACCTCGAGGTCATGGGTGAGGCTGGCGACGGCGAGGAGGCGGTCCGATTGGCCAGCCAACTCAAGCCCGATGTGGTCATTATGGATGTCGCTATGCCCAAACTAAATGGCATCGAAGCTACAAAACAGATCAAGGCGCTGCTGCCCTCGACTGCGGTGCTTATACTCAGCGGCTACGATTATGATGAGTATATTTTTGGCTTACTGGAGGCTGGCGCTGCTGGCTATTTACTGAAGGATGTGAGCGGCGATGAGCTAATCGGTGCTATCCGAGCGGTCTACGCCGGGGAGCCGGTGCTTCATCCCGTAGTCGCTCGTAAGTTGATGACCCGCGTCAGGTCCCAGGTTTCCACAACTGCTGAGGCTGGCCCTCAGGAGATTTTAACTCAACGCGAGCTGGAAGTGCTCAAGCTGGCAGCGAAGGGCATGAGCAATAAGGATATTGCTGAGGCGCTCAACATCAGTGTGCGCACGGTCCAGGCCCACCTGAGGGACATCTTCAACAGGCTGGGAGTGGGATCTCGCTCTGAGGCAATAGTGTATGGCCTGAAAAAGGGATGGTTTAGCCTGGAAGATCTCCCTTGATGAATCCAGTGGCTTGAGGACTCGCCAATGAGAATCCTGAGAAATGAGCATTTCTGGCTGATTGTAATCATCTTTACGCTCTGTGGCATCTTTCACTACGCGGAGTATATAGGAATTATGGCCACAGAACCTCCCAGCTCCCATTTTGGGCTGACTCGACACGCCCTGGAGCGCATCCTTTTTCTGGTGCCCATAATTTATGCTGGCTACATCTTCGGGCGAATCACAGGGTTGGTCACCTGCTTTGCCGCCCTGGTGGTTATGCTGCCCAGGGCTATCTTAATCTCGCCTGCTCCTGCGGATGCCATTCTTGAGTCGGTCGGCATCGCTGTGATAGGTGTACTAGCAACTCAATGGCTTTGGACAAGGGCGACGGAAAGGGGAAAAACCCAGCAAGCCCTAACCGAATTGCAGAGAACTCACGGGATTCTGCAATATTATGTTCAGTCCGCTAGGAGCAGTGAAAAACGGCTAACTATACTGAACGCCATCTCTACAGTGCTGGGCGAGTCTCTGGAGAAGGATATTGTCCTGCGCAAGGCGGTTCAGATGGTGTCAGAACTGATGGAGGTAGAGGTCACCCTGATATACTCCCTGGATGAGGAGACCCAGGAGTTGACGCTCGTTGCCTATGAAGGTGTATCCGATGAGTTCGCCCAGGCTGTAGACAGCATGAAGATTGGCGAGGGCGTCTACGGGGAGGTAGCCAAGACAGGCCAGGCTATGGTGGTGGAGGATGTTTCCCGGGATCCCCGGCTGACCGATCCTGAGGTCAAGAAGATGCAAATCCAAATCCAGCTTATTGTACCCCTCATTCTCAGAGATAGCATTAGGGGCGTGGTTTGCGTGGCGATGCGCCGCCCCAGGCAGTTTACCCAGGAGGATATAGAACTACTCACCGCGGTTGGCACGCAGATGACCACTGCTATCGAGAATGCCCGGCTTTATGAAGAGGAGCGTCTGGTGGCACAAAGATTGGCTGTGTCGGAGAGGAACCTTCGGAGGCTGTTTGAGAATGCCAGCGATGCTATCTGGGTTCACGATCTAACCGGTAATATTATAAATGCCAATAAGGCTGCTGAGAAGCTCACCGGTTATAGCGTGGAAGAACTGACCAGAATGAATGTAAGGACTCTTCTGCCGGATGAAGGCCTTAGTGTAGCCGGACAGGTGCGGCGAAAGTTGTTCGAGAAGGAACCCATAGAACAACCCTACGATCAGCGCCTGATCAGGAAGGACGGGACCGAGGCGATTCTAAAGCTGAGCACTGATTTAGCCACAGAGGATGGAAGGCCCATGGCCTTCCAGCATATTGCCAGGGATGTCACCGAGGAAAAGCGTGCCGAGGAGGTGCTGAAGAAGAGCGAGAGAGAGCTTTCGCAGATAGTTGGGGGAAGCTCAGTGCCGACCTTCGTCATCAACAAGGAGCACATTCTCACGCACTGGAACAAGGCATGCGAGAGCCTAACCGGCGTCTCCGCAAGTGAAGTGGTCGGCACCAATAAGCAGTGGTTAGCTTTCTATCCTGAAGAGAGACCGGTCATGGCTGACCTGGTAGTTGACAACGTGCCGGATGAAGAGATCGCCAGGCATTATGGCGATAAATATGCAAAGTCCGCACTTATAGAGGGAGCGTGTGAGGCTGAGGATTTCTTCTCCCAGTTCGGCGAGAGCGGGAGATGGCTGTTCTTCACCGCAGCGCCGCTGAGGGACAGTGAGGGGAAGGTCTTCGGCGCGATAGAGACCCTGCAGGATGTTACTGAGCAGAGGAGGATGCAGGACAACCTGCGCTACTATCTTCAGCAGATTACCGGGGCCCAGGAAGAGGAACGCAAGCGCATTGCCCGAGAGCTTCATGATGAAACTGCTCAGGCTCTTTATGCCCTTAACCGCGAGGTGGACAATTTCCTTCGAAGTAATACGAATCTGCCAGCAGACAATGCTGCGTTCTTGAGGGACTTGAACAAAGAGATTAAGCAGGTCTTGCAGGAGGTGCGGCGCTTCGGTCAAGACCTGAGGCCGACCTTGTTGGATGACTTGGGGCTGCTGGCAACGCTGCGCTGGCTGGTAGGCGAGCTCAAAGAACAATTCGGGATAGAGGCAGATATAACAGTGTCGGGCATTGAGCGCCGCTTCTCTGCGGAGATGGAGCTAACGATTTTCCGCATAGTCCAGGAGGCACTGAGAAATGTCGAGAGGCATGCTCAGGCCTCAAAGGTGGAGGTTGCGGTGGAGTTTGGCGAGGGTAAAACGAGGGTATCTATTTGCGACAATGGCAAAGGGTTTGATTTGGGAGGAAGTCTGGCAGAGCTACCTCGTCTAGGCAAGCTGGGGCTTGCTGGAATGGAAGAGAGGGCGCGGCTACTTGGGGGCAACCTAAGGCTACAATCGGAGCTAGGCAAAGGGACATCTGTAGAAATAGAGGTACCAGTTTGATTCAGTTGATATGGCAACAGCACCGCTTGTTTCTTAAGACGGGTACACCGATGTTATAGTCACTCGTGTTATACTCGTGCTGATGCGATATCAAGAGTCATCCTCCTCTCCAGCAGTTGCAAGGCCTGGCCAGCCAGAGCCAGAGAATTCGGTGGACGTGGATCTATCGCGCTCCCACCATGACCATGAATCTGGCCCGTAATTATCGAATTCCTTTTCCGCACCGCAGAACTGGCACACGCCCTTGCTGGTAGGGCCTTCGGGGGTCTCGATTATCCAGTAGTGGCAACAATTGCCTTTGCTAGTCGGTTCTTCGGGCGCAGTCTCCAGTTTGTTTACCATAACGCACACCTGTTGCATATCCAAATTTATTCTAGGTCAGGGGATGACGCCTGTATGCGACTTTTGTCCCATGGAGGAGGCGATGATAGGATGGGCATGGGTGAGCAAACTGGGAGTATGAAAAGGAGGAAAGCAGGAGTTGCTAGCGCTACTCGATAACTATTTCAAGGGGCCAGCGTATGGCTCCGGTGGGGCAGACGTCTTCGCACTGGGTGCACCATCGGTTGCACGAGACGCACCGTTCTTCTCTTATTATAGTTACAACGTTATCTACCAGCACCAGTATGTTACAATGGCACACGCTAACACATAGCCCACACCCGTCACACTTTGCTCGGTCGATCACTGGCATTTCAAACATTCTATCGGCCTCTCTCGGCAATCATAATATCACTTGAGCACCTTGTGGAATGTGACCTTTGTCTCAAAAATATGCTGCCACCATGTCTTTAAGGGCTTCTTTATCGGTAATTACGATGCGGTGGCGTTCCAACCTGATCACCCCTTCCTCTTCGAGGGCTTTGAGCGACCTGCCGACTACCTCACGGACAGTGCCCGCCATCGCTGCCATATCCTGCTGGGTAAGCCGCGGCCTGGCGCCTGTGCCATCTCCAGCGTGCTCCAGGAGTATCTTGGCTACCCGGCCAATGACGTGTCTGAAGGACAGGTCCTCGACCAGTGATCCAAGATGGCGCGCTTGTCCCGCCAGGACCTTCGTAACATTCAGGGCTACCAGGGGGTGATCCCGGAGGATAATCTCCAGGTCACTCCTTCTGATCCCGTAAAGAACAACCGGCCCCATAGCCTGGACACTTGCGGGGTTGGGGCCGCCATCGAAGATGGAAACGTCATTGAAGGATTCTCCGGGGCGCACGATGTTCAGAATCTGCTCTTTACCCTCGGCCGAGGTCTTGAATACCTTAACCGCGCCGGAGGCTACAAGATATAATACCTCAGCGGGCTCCCCCTCTATAAGGACCAGCTCCCCTCGCTGCAACGTTTTCTCAAAGATTACTTCCTTGATCGAATGGAGTTCAGCAATACTAAGCCCGCAAAAGTAGGGGACGGACTTTAAAAACTCTACCTGAACAGCCATATCTCTTCACCGGGGTCGCCGCGGTAGCAACCGGTGAATCATTATACCAGCCATTATGGGGTGAGGCTAGTGCTTGTACTGCCCATTGACATCGAGGGATTCATCTATCGTGGAGAGGGCGCTGGTGGTCAGACCCAGTCATTGGAACAGTCCAGGCAGATAGGCATTCCTGAACCAATCTGGTGATGTCCTTTTGATATCCGTCTTTTGATATCCGTACCGAAAGCGCTCTTTTAGGTTGCCTGTGGGTGAACTGTCTTTAGCGGTGTCGGACATCTTCTTCATTGTTTCGTAAGCCTTTTTTAGCGTCCTCTACAGATGCTTCGTCTTCGAGGGTAGTGAGGTCACCGGGACTTTGTCCTAAGGCTAACGCTTTAAGGACGCGGCGCATAATCTTGCCGCTCCTCGTCTTGGGCAGCGAATCCACGAAGTGGACCTCATCTGGGGTAGCGATGGGCCCGATGACATTACGCAGATGCTTGCCGATCTCCTGCTTTAAATCAGACGAGGGCGAAGCGTCATCCTTCAGGGTAACGAAGAGGACAATACTATCCCCTTTCACCTCATCCGGTTTGCTCGCCACGGCGGCCTCGGCCACAGCGGGATGGGATACAGCGGCGTCCTCTAATTCCGCTGTCCCGATGCGATGTCCAGCCACCTTCAGCACCTCATCAGCCCTGCCCAGGAGCCAGAAATAGCCATCCTCGTCCCGCATGGCGAAGTCGCCGGTATAGTATGACCCGGGAAAGCGTGACCAGTATGAATCCTTATAACGCTGTGGGTCGCCATAGATGTCTAGAAGCATACCGGGCCAGGGCTTCCTTATTATTAGCAGTCCCGTCTGCCCTGGAAGTAGCTCGTTTCCCTCAGCATCAACCACAGCCGCATCCACGCCGGGTAGTGGGAAGGCTGCAGAGCCTGGCTTTAGAGGTATGGACTCAATCCCCGGTGTTGGGGATAGCATGGTGCCCCCGGTCTCAGTCTGCCACCAAGTATCCACGATAGGACATCTCTCTTTACCTATATTCTTGTAATACCAGTACCAAGCCTCGGGGTTTATAGGCTCGCCAACGCTGCCCAGAAGCTCCAGGCTGGAGAAATCATGCTTTAGCAGCCTTTCCTCGCCATGGCGCATAAACATGCGTATTGCCGTAGGCGAAGTGTAGAAAATGCTGACGCCGTACTTCTCCACTATGTCCCACCATCGTTCTACAGTGGGATAGTCAGGGGCCCCGTCGTACAAGACGATGGCGGCGCCATGGGAGAGTGGAGCATAAACTATGGAGCTGTGGCCAGTTACCCATCCCACATCGGCAGTGCACCAGTAAACTGACTCCTCCCTTATATCGAAAACCCACTTATATGCCGAGTGGTTGAACACAAGGTAGCCGCCTGTGCCGTGTACTACACCTTTGGGCTTCCCCGTTGTCCCCGATGTGTAGAGTATATACAGTGGGTGAGTAGACTCCATCGGCTCAGGCTTAACCATCCTATCAGCATCGTCCAGCAGGGAGGAAAGATAGAAGTCCCTTCCCTCTTTCATGGGAACCTTCTCCCCTGTTCTTCTAACCACGACTATCTTCTCCACGGATGGCGACAGTTTGACCGCCTCATCGACTATCTCCTTGAGCGCCAGGATCTTGCCGCGGCGATATGCCCCATCAGCGGTGATGAGAACTCTCGCCTGTATATCGTTGACCCTGTCTGCTATCGCATGAGCGCTGAATCCGGAGAAGATCACCGTATGTACAGCCCCTATTCGGGCGCAGGCGAGCATAAAAATAGGCAGTTCAGGGACCATGGAA
Source organism: Dehalococcoidia bacterium (assembly GCA_023129355.1). Classification (GTDB taxonomy): domain Bacteria; phylum Chloroflexota; class Dehalococcoidia; order E44-bin15; family E44-bin15; genus E29-bin15. The sequence goes on from JAGMCC010000026.1 coordinate 8,783, forward strand.
AGATAAATTGCAACACGATCCCCTTTCTTGATCCCAAGCTTCTGCAGTATCGAGGCGAAACGGTTGACTTCCCGGAAAAGGGTGGAATAGCTCAGTACCCTTGTCTCCCCGGTTTCCCCTTCCCAGTATATTGCCACCTTGCTCTTCCGCCATGTCTGTACATGGCGGTCAACACACTGATAGCAAGCGTTGATCCTACCTCCGACAAACCACCGCGCATAGGGTGGGTCCCAATCAAGGACTCGATCCCAGGTCTTGTACCAGTCCAGTTTCCGCGCCTCCTCAGCCCAGAACCTCTCAGGGTCCTGTAACGAGCGCTGATGAATTTCCGCATAGCGCTTTGATGGCCACATACGCGCACCTGTAGGTAGAGAGCTTGCGCTGTCCGATCCGCGGTCATCGATCATGTGCTTCCTCCTTTTGCATTTCGCTTCCTTCGTTATTGGGGTTGTGTATAACGATGGCTAGCACGACGTTAAAAATCGTGATCGAATCTATTCAGTGCCAGTGGTGTAGCCAATGCTGCCCGGTCAGGCCTGATTTTCAGCTTCAAGTTCTATTTCCCCCGGCTGCTTGCTGGAGAAATCGAAATCGCGTCTCTTCCTGGAATGGAGCCCACGCTGCAGGTCCTCCTCCTTCAGGTGATGGCCAAAATGGACCGCACTCAGGTTCTCCTCCCTGTATTTAAGCGGAAGCACCGCGGTCAGTTCCTCGTCAGATACATCAACACCCACCAGGGACATTAAGTGCCCCAGGGCAATCATGTTGCCGAAGATCTCTCTGCCGAACTTCTCTATTCCCAGTTTGCTGAAGGGGATTTCCTCATCGGTGCAGAGTCCCGTCTGGCACACGGTCTTTACTGCGTGAAGCCCCTCTGCCTTGTTGGAGAGTTTGAGCAGGATGTCGGCCTCCTCAACCACCGGGTTGGCGATGGGCTCTTTATCAAAGGTGAGGTAGGCCACGCTCATGGCACCTCTCACTGACGAGTCATAATCATACAGCAGGCTTACCTCGTAACCGAGGTTGGCCAGCAGTGTTGCCAGGCTATGAGATATTACCCGCACTCCCTGGCCGCCCTCCCCCGAAATGATGACCTTTCCCATTGGTGACTCCTTTCTATCCCTGTCGGACGATGCCGATTTCATCGGGGCCCAGGGTCTCGGCTCCGTCAGGGGCTCTTCTATATGTTTTCTTGAAGTGCTGCAGCATTTCGTATGCGGAGTTGAACCCCAGCCTGCGCCCGTTGTTCTCGATGCACTGGCAGGTGATATCCACAAAGGCAAACCCGGGCCAGGCAATCGCTTCCTTGATGCAGTTGTTGAGGTGGAGCTGATGGTATACCGTCGTTCTGCCATAGAAATACTTGCCCCCGGCCTTCATCAGGTTCTGCAGATTTATGGTGTCGTGATATGCGCCAGCAGGGGTACTCACCGTTTTGGTGTTGCGGGGCGTTGTCGGCCCTGCCTGACCTCCGGTAAGGCCGTAGACATTATTGTTGTTGCACAGCACAGTGAGGTCCGGGTTGCGCCTGGTGGCATGGAGCAGGTGATTGCCGCCAATGCTGGCCAGATCGCCGTCTCCGGAGAC
>JAGMCC010000260.1 GCA_023129355.1 Dehalococcoidia bacterium
GGTAGGAAAGCTTAGCCTCTTTACTGTGCTCGTGATAGCTGGTTAAGGGGGTTTTGATACCATATGCAGTGAGGAGATGCCTCGTCTTACGGGTGTCCTCTGCGGCAATGAGTGCCACCTCACTGAGGATGCGCAGGGCACGAAAGGAGACATCCTCTAGATTGCCTATCGGAGTGGCTACGATGTAGAGAGTTGGCATCGCTCCTCCAGCTTTGTTTAGCCTATGGGATTGGGGGCCTCGTATGTGATCAAGTAGACCACTAAGCTTTCCCCCAGCGCCACCTTGACTTCACTGACTTTGGCTCCCTGGCTTTGAAGCTGCTGGAGGACAGTGTTCACCATGGGGTCGTCCTTATCTGGCTTGAACGCTCCTCTCGTGGAGAAGGATAACGTCTTAATATAGGTTGCCATTGTCTCCTCCTATTCGGATTCACAAATAGCTGTGTAAGGCATTTTATAACTCGCAGCGAACTATTATATCCTACCAACCCTCACCCGTCCACTGAGATTGTTCGGCCTCGCTTTTCTGTAACTTCTGGGGCTAGCGCCCCCGCACCCCCGTGAGTTTGGGAGCGAAGCTCCCGAGGGCGGGAGGGTGGGAATAATGAGCATTCGTAAACGCTCTCTCCCCTTGGCGTTGACTTTAGGCCTTCTCCTCTGATATAGTTTCCTTTACAATCTGCAGTCAAGGGCAAGGAGGGATAGATTATGCCTGCCCCCCAGTTCAAAGAGATGAGGCGGTGCTACAGTTTTGACGAAGTAGCGCTGGTTCCGGGAGATACTACCATCAACCCCGAACAGGTAAACATCGACTTCACTGTGGGAAGCTTTACCTTCACTATCCCCATCCTCGCCTCCGCGATGGACGCTGCGGTGGACACCCGGTTTGCTGTTTTGCTGAACAGGTTAGGGGGCCTTGCGGTGCTCAATCTGGAGGGTGTGCAGACCCGCTATAAGGATGCCGATGCAGTGTTAGCGGAGATCGCCAGCGTTCCGGATAATGAGGTCACCCCCTTCCTGCAGAAGGTCTACTCCGCGCCGATCAAGGAAAACCTCGTTGAAGAGCGAATAAGGGAGATTAAGCGAGCCGGAGCGATTTGTGCCGCCTCAGTGACGCCCCAGAACACTAAGCAATTTGCCCCTATCGCCGCGGAGTCAGGGGTGGATATCTTTGTGGTGCAGTCCACCGTGACCTCAGCCCACCACATCTCAAAAAGCTATCATGGGCTCGTCTTCTCCGAGCTTTGCCAGATAATGCCCGCCCCGATTATCGTGGGCAACTGCGTCAGCTATA
>JAGMCC010000261.1 GCA_023129355.1 Dehalococcoidia bacterium
CATTGCCCGACTCGATCGGGCAATCTAGAAATGAAGTTTGAAGTAATCCCAGCATATAGAGTCCTATTTCTCTGGCTTGCCAGGACGTAAACGTAGTAGTCTTTATCCAGTTAGCTGGATCATCCGGTCAAGCCGGATGATGACAACCTAGCCGGATGATGACCCCTTAAAAAGAGTCAAACGCAAAGCTAAGCTAGTTCGCTTAGACTATCACCCAGCATGCGACCCTTTGAATCTAAACTCACGGATTATGGAGGAACTGTCGATGGCTGTGCTCGCCATTTCCAAGCTAGTAATGGCGACCCTGCTGGTGAACCAGCTCCCTGTAGGCTGCCATTAGCCTCTTTGTCACCTCCCCAGGCTTCCCGGTGCCAATGGGCTTGCCATCCACCTCGACAATGGGCATGACCTCAATTATTGAGTTGGTCAGGAAAGCCTCATTAGCGCGGAGGAGCTGGGCTAAAGGGATCTCCTCCTCCTCCACCGCGATGCCCAAATTTAGCGCCATCTCTATAACCTCCTCCCTGGTGACCCCGGGCAGGATGCCGCTCTCCGCTGAGGGGGTCAACAGTTGTCCCTCTACCACCAGAAAGATATTGCTGGTGCTGCACTCGGCAACAAAGCCCTGCTCATTGAGCAGGATGGCCTCGTCTGCTCCCGCTGCGACGGCTTCGTAATGAGCCAGCAGGTTGTCCAAATAACCTATCGACTTGATTCCAGATAGTGGCGACTGGCTGTTTCGCCTCACGCTCACTACGGCGGCGCGGATGCCATCCTCATAAGCCTGGGGAGGCGGTAAGACAAGCTCTTCGGCAACAACCATGATGGTGAGCATGCCTGACGTCGGGGGCGCCAGTCCTCGCTCCCCCTCCCCTGCCGTAACGGTAAGTCTGATGCGGGCGTCGATGAGTTTATTTGCCTCCAGAGTCCTGTGGATAGCCTGCCTCAGCGCTGCGGGGTCCAGCGAAGCGCCGAGACCAATTTTATCGGCGGAATGCAGCAGCCGGGTCAGGTGTCGGTCGAGGCTAAAGACCCGTCCCCCATAAGAGCGCATCGTCTCAAAGAGACCATAGCCGTATAGTATGCCGCGGTCGAAAGGCGAGATCCTGGCCTCCCCTCGCGGCACCAACTCTCCATTGATGTAGATAAGTACTTCCATTGCCTACCCTCTTTCACCCCAACGCGGGTGGGAGAAGATGAGAAACCTCCTTAAGATGTCGTGGCCCACCCCGGTGAGGATCGATTCGGGGTGAAACTGGACCCCCTCCACCACGA
>JAGMCC010000262.1 GCA_023129355.1 Dehalococcoidia bacterium
GAATCTCAAGATTAATACAATGAAAGAATTTGCCGGGGCCATTGACAGAAACCCCACAGTACGTTCTGATGGACCCCTCCGCTTTGCGAGAGTCCGACTTATCGGACGGTTCAGGCCGAAATGCCCCCCGATCTGGGCCGAAGTGTCCCCCGATCTATCGGGGTCGGGGGTCGGGGGACCAGAGAATGTCGCTTTATTTTCGTGGCAATTAAAAAATGACGTGGGATCCTGAGTTTGAGATTGCCTTTAACCCCAAGACAGTGGCTGTAGTGGGGGCCTCCCGTAAGGCGTTACCCTTCAGCGATTTTGTGGGCATTCTCCAGAATGCCGGCTTCCCCGGTCGTATCTATCCCATCAACCACAAAGCGGTTGGTGAAGAGATCCACGGTCTAAAGGTTTACCCCGATCTAGTTTCGGTCCCCGAGCCCATCGACCTGGTGACCATCGCCGTTCCCCTACATGCAATCCCCTCGGTACTCGAGGACTGCATCGCCGCAAATGCCAGGAATATTCAAATCTACACTGCGGGTTTTAAGGAATCGGGTGATGAAGAGGGAATAGCACTGGAGGAGAATCTTAAAAAGATAGCGGAGCGCGGGGGGCTCCGCATCGTTGGGCCCAATTGCATGGGGCTTCACATCCCCGCAGCCAAGGTAACTACCTGGATCAGTTTCGACCCCGAGCCCGGCCCAGTGGCCATGCTCGCCCAGAGTGGTGGCCACGCCGGCCAGTTTGTTTTCGATGCCCCGCTTCACCGCATTCACCTCAGCAAGGTGATTAGCTATGGCAATGCCACGGTGCTCGATAGCACCGACTTCCTCGAATACCTGGCTACAGACCCGGAGACGGAGATTATCTGTATGTATCTGGAGGGGGTAAGCGATGGCAGAAAGCTTACCACTCTGGTCCGGGAGATTAATAAGACAAAGCCGGTGATTATCTGGAAGGGGGGAACCACCGAGAGCGGCGCGATAGCCGCAGCCTCCCATACCGGGGCCCTCGGTGGCGAGTTGGCAGTTTGGGATGCCTTCTTCAAGCAAACCGGGGCTGTTAGGGTTGATGGCAGATACGAGCTTCTCGATGTTGCCATGACATTCCGCTACCTTCGCCCTCTCACGAGTAACCGGGTGGCGCTGGTCGGGGGTGGAGGGGGCAACAGCGTTGCCGGCGCGGACATTTGCGCCCGGGCAGGGCTTGAGCTGCCCACCTTTAGCGATGAAACAAGACAGGAGTTGGGAAGCTTCATACCCCGCGAGGGGTCCATAATAA
>JAGMCC010000263.1 GCA_023129355.1 Dehalococcoidia bacterium
CCTGTCCTCCCATCTCTCCATAGAATGGCGTCTCAGAGAGATACACTCCTACTTCCTGACCTTGCTCCACACTTTCTACCGCCTTCCAATCTACGGTTAAGGCTTTTACCTGGGTGTCACGCCTCAAAGATTTGTAGCCGATGAAGCGTGTTGGTCGCAGCGACACGTCAACTGTAACAGGACGCGCCCGTAGGGTCCCAGTGCCCCTGAACGAGGCTTTACCTAGAACAATCTGGCGATCCATTTCCTTTTCAAAGCCCTCCATGTCCACCGAAAGCTCATTCTCAGCAGCGATCTCGGCGGTAAGCTCCTTTGGGAAGCCGTAGGTATCATATAGTTGAAAGACATCCTCACCGGATATCGAGCTCTTCCCGCTGCCCCTGGCCTCCTCCATAATTCCATCGAGCAGATTGAGGCCTACATTCAGGGTCTGGTCGAACCTCTCTTCCTCGGCGGCGATGGTGCTAAGGATGATTTCTCGACCTTTATCAAGTTCAGGATATATAGGCTTCATTTGAGCAATAACAGCCTGCGCCAGCGTGCCGAGGAATTGCTCCTCCACCTCCAGCTTTCTGCCGAAGAGCGTTGCTCGCCTCAGTACCCGCCGCAGCACGTAGCCCCTACCTTCATTGGAGGGTATCACACCATCGCCAATTAGGAACGTGACAGCCCGCCCGTGCTCTGCCACTATCCTCATCGCCCTGTCGGTGTCCTCATCCTCCCCGTAGCTTTTGCCGGCTAATCTCGCGACACGATCGATGAGGGGGCCGAAGAGGTCGGTATCATAAACCGATGCCTTCCCTTGCATCGCTGCCGCGGTTCGCTCCAACCCCATGCCAGTATCGATATTTGGCTTGGGGAGGGGTAGGCGCCGCCCATCCGCTTGCTGATCATACTGGGTAAAGACCAGGTTCCAGATCTCGATGAAGCGGCCGCATTCGCAGTTCGGGCCACAATCAGGCCTGCCGCAGCCAATGCCCTCGCCAAGGTCGTAGTGAAGCTCGCTGCAAGGACCACAGGGCCCGGTCTCACCGGCGGGCCCCCAGAAATTGTCCTCCTCCCCAAAGCGAAGGATCCTCTCCTTGGGAATTCCCTCCTCGCGCCAGTAACCAAAGGCCTCGTCATCATCAAGGAAGATGGTGACCCAGAGCCGCTCTGGGGCTAGCTCCAGACGCTGGAGAACAAACTCCCACGCCCAGGTGATGGCTTCCTTCTTGAAGTAATCGCCAACGCTGAAATTGCCCAGCATCTCGAA
>JAGMCC010000264.1 GCA_023129355.1 Dehalococcoidia bacterium
GAGGTGCTCGCTGCTTGCGAGATGTTAGGGTTAGACCCCCTTTATATAGCTAACGAAGGCAGGCTGGTGGCTGTAGTTCCCGCTGAAGATGCCGATAAGATTCTTAAAGCAATGCGCGGAAATAATTACGGAAAAGAGGCGTCCCTCATCGGTGAGGTAAGTGCAAAAAATCCCGGACGGGTAGTAATGAGTACCACCATTGGGGCCTTCCGGATCGTCGATATGATGGTGGGTGATCCGCTTCCCAGGATTTGTTAACATGCACGAGCTTGCCATTACCCAGAGTATGCTCGACCTCGTTCTGAAAGAGGCAGAGAAGGCTGGAGCCAAGGAGGTTGGGAAGATCAACCTGGTCGTTGGAGAGCTGAGCGGGTTCGCCGGGGAGTGCGTACAGTTCTACTTCGATTTCCTCAGCAAAGGAACCATCGCTGAGCGGGCCAATCTATCTTTCAAAATGGTTCCTGCAACCGCGCGGTGCCGGGGCTGTGATAAGACTTATAAACTTAAAGAATATGACTGGGCGTGCCCCTACTGTCAAGGTAATAGTATGGAGGTTATCGCCGGTAAGGAGCTATTCGTAGAAAGCATTGAGGTGGAAGACTATGGAAATAAAGGTGCTTAAAGACATTCTGGGGGCTAATGAGCAGATCGCAGAGCTAAACCGCCAGTTACTGGATAGCAACGGCGTATTTGCGGTGAATGTCATGTCTTCGCCGGGTGCCGGCAAGACCAGCCTCATCATGGAGACGATAAAGCGGCTGAAGGGGGAAATCAAGATCGGTGTTATCGAGGGTGATGTGAGCTCAAGCATAGATGCTGAGATAATAGGAAAAGAGGGCGTGCCGGTGCTCCAAATTAATACCGGCGGGGAATGCCACCTTGAAGCCAACATGACCTACCGTGCCCTCAGCAACCTACCGCTACAGGATATTGAACTGCTCTTCATCGAAAACGTGGGCAATTTAATCTGCACTGCCGAGTTTGCGCTCGGTGCGCATCGCAAGGTTTTAGTTTCAAGCACCCCCGAAGGGGATGATAAGCCATTTAAGTATCCTCTAATGTTCCACAAAGTAGATGTCGTACTCATAAATAAGATCGACCTGCTACCACATTTGATGTTTGATATTCAGGCCTATTCCCAGGCAATCAAGGGGATAAATGAAAAGGCGGAAATTTTCCAAATCTCCTGTACCACTGGCCAGGGTATAGA
>JAGMCC010000265.1 GCA_023129355.1 Dehalococcoidia bacterium
TTCTCGAATTTTCGAAATTGCGCTATGCCTATTCCGCCCCCTCTCCATCTGGGGGCAGAACCTCGCTTGGCGGTATTGGCGGTGCTGGCACCTCAGTGGGAGCCCTCGGTGGCGGCGTGGTGCCGAAATATACCTTGGTATGGGGCCAGGGGATCTCGATACCTTCCTCATCGAAGGCCAGCTTTAACCGCTTCCGCAATTCCCCCATCACTTCCCACTGTCTTATTGGCTTAGTTTGTCCCAGCACCTTGATATCGATCCCCGAATCCCCCAGGTTGTCCACCCGCAGCGCCTGTGGCGGTGATTTTATAAGCGAACGCCAGTGTTCTGCCTTGGCCATCTCCGCACCCACCCGGTTGATGACCGCGATGGCATGGTCGAGGTCAGTGCCATAAGCCACCGAGATATTCAGGTTAACTCGTGCCCACTCCTTGCTGTAGTTGCTGGCTGTCTTGATTTCCCCATTGGGGACGACGTGCACCGTTCCATCGAAGTCCCTGAGCACGGTTCTCCTCATGTTTATCTCTTGTACACTGCCGTCTATGCCAGCTACCGATACCCAATCGCCGATATTGTACTGGTTCTCTACAAGGACAAAGAAACCTGCGATAAGATCACGAATGAGGTATTGGGCACCAAAGCCCAGAGCCACACCGATAACGCCGAACCCTGCAAGCATCGGATAAATATTTATCCCCAGCTCTGAAAGGATCATGAATCCAGCAGTTATTACAATGATTATTGCCCCTGTGCCCGTAAATATGCGCGAGAGGGTTTGTATCCTCTTTTCCGCTTCTTCCTCGGCCTTTTTGCTCTTTCCCCTTCTCCTCACAGTGATTTGCAGCGCTGATGGAATCACCTTTCGCAATACATAGTATAATATAGCGCTAACCAGGAGGATGATGAGAATCCGTACGCCGTGCGAAAGCAGCCAGTCTTCAACAGTGCTCCATTCCATGACATTTCCTCCGTGGGTGTAGATTTGCTTATTGCATCAGGCTCCTCGGCCGGTACTGGATTGCCTCGGCGAGGTGGCTGGCATCAATGGTGGGGGAGTCGGCTAGGTCGGCAATGGTGCGGGCGAGCTTGAGGATGCGGTGGAAGGCGCGGGCGGAAAGATAAAGTTGCTTCATAGCTGCCTTGAGCAGGCTCTGGGCTTGGTCTTCTACCTGGCAAAACTCCCTGACCTCGGCTGGTG
>JAGMCC010000266.1 GCA_023129355.1 Dehalococcoidia bacterium
GTGTGCCTTTGCTGCATTACGATGAACATTTGTTATCCCTCCCCGCTCCCTTCTTTGCCGCCGCTCCCCGATCTCAATTCCATAGCTCCCTTAATATAAATATGGACGATCTCCTCTGCACTCTTTTCCGTATTAAAAAGGATCAGGATACGCAGGCACATGGGCAGGCTGCCGGGGACGTTCATCTCATGCCCACATAACATGGGTACCTGGGATAGTCCCAGCTCCCGGGCTACCGATGCGGGGAACGCGGCGTTAAGGTCTGGGGTGGTGGTGAAGAGGATGCAGGCCACATCCTCCTCCTGAACCCCATTAGCCTGAACTATCTCCCGGAGCAACTCGTTTGCTGCCGCCTGGATGTCCTCCTTTGTATTGGCATCGACCGTGGTTGCCCCGCGAATGCCGCGACACCTCATTGTCTATAACCTCTAATATAATATCATAAATATCAGGGCAATGGAATTATAGGCGAAATGGGTGAAGATACAAGCCCATATCGAGCCAGTCTTAATATAAAGCCAAGCCAGGAGGAGACCGAGAAGGAAAATGGGGAGGAAAGCTCCCGGCTGCAGGATGTGTGCCAGGGAAAAGATCAGGGCGCTAAAAACAGCACCCCAGACATATCCGTAGCGCTTGCCGATGCCGCTGAAGAGAAAGCCGCGGAAGAAGGTCTCCTCGGCAACCGGGGCGACCACTACGGCAAGAAGGGCAATAATCGCCAAGCCGAGACCAGTATTGGTGAACTCCATGGTCACACTGGAAGGTGGCTCCTCCCCCAATGAGGTCATCAGCATCTCGTAGAGGAAGCTGATCAGCAAGCCAGCAAGCACTACCACCGCGGCAAATATTAAGCCTCTCCTTGCCTTGAAGCGGCGAAAGCCCAGAGCACGCCACCCGCAGCGGTATTTGAAAGCGCTGAACCGCCACGCCCCGAGGACAAACGCTCCCTCACCGAGTATCATTCCCACAAACACTATTATCAGCCATTGATGAAGCAGGCCCTCGGATTCAAGCACGTCAAAGAATTCCGCAAATAATTCAGTAAAGCTAATGCCTTCGGAGCTGAGATTTATGAGAGCATCCGAGCCAACGAGCAGCGTAGTGCCGATTCCCAGGCCAAATGAAATTAGAATGGTAAAACCAATTACCAACCCGATCCCCTTGGCGATGTCCCACACTGTCCAGGGAATTGGCTCC
>JAGMCC010000267.1 GCA_023129355.1 Dehalococcoidia bacterium
CTCCCTCTAGCTCCCTCCCGCCAGGGGAGGGAGAATTTATTCCATCACACGGGATTGCTTCGTCGCTAGCGCTCCTCGCAATGACAAGTGAATTGTCCCTATCATTGCGCGCCGAAGCCCTGCTGTCACTTTGTCCTTAACTGCGGGAATAGGATAACCTCTCTTATTGACTGCTGATTGGTGAGCAGCATCACCAGCCGGTCGATGCCCAGGCCCAGGCCTCCCGTGGGCGGCATGCCATAATCCAGTGCCACCAGGAAATCCTCATCCACCCTCTCCGCCTCCTCATCGCCCAAAAGGGCGCGTAGCCTCTCCTGCTCCCGAAAGCGCTCCCGCTGCTCGATAGGGTCGTTGAGCTCGGTGAAGGCATTGGCGATCTCCATCCCCCCGGCGAAGGCCTCAAAGCGCTCCACCAACCGCTCACTATCAGGCTTCCGCTTCGCCAGCGGCGAGAGCTCAACAGGGTAGTCCATAACAAAGGTGGGCTGGATCAAATTCGGCTCCACGAAGGTGGAGATGAGCTTGTCAACCAGTTTGGCCCAGCTCGGGCTCTCATCTACGTCCAGTCCTTGCTTTCGAATTGCGTTACGCAGTGAGTGATCATCAGCATGTTCCAGAAAATCGATATTACACCCTTCCTTGATGGCATTTTGCAATGTGATGCGCTGCCAGGGAGGAGCGAAATCTATGGCATCTTTGCCAAAGCTGACCTTGGTCCTGCGCAAAACCCTCTTGGCAACATAGGAAACCATTTCCTCCACCATCGCCATCACGTCGTTATAGTCGGCATAGGCCTCATAGCTCTCCATCATGGTGAATTCCGGGTTGTGCTTTGTGGAGATGCCCTCGTTTCTGAAGATGCGCCCGATCTCATAGACCCTATCTAATCCGCCGATAATAAGCCGCTTCAGGTAAAGCTCGGTGGCGATGCGCAGGTATAGGTCTTGGTCTAAAGCGTGATGATGGGTGGTGAAGGGGCGAGCCAAAGCGCCGCCCGCCGCGTGATGGAGCACCGGCGTCTCCACCTCGATAAAACCGCGTCTGTCGAGAAAGCGCCTTACGCCAGCAATGGCCCGGCTGCGCACCATAAATATCCGACCGATCTCCTCATTGGAGATGAGGTCGAGATAGCGCTGCCGATAGCGCTTCTCAACATCGGTGAGTCCGTGCCACTTCTCAGGCAGGGGCTG
>JAGMCC010000268.1 GCA_023129355.1 Dehalococcoidia bacterium
TGGGCCAGGGCGATGGCCTTGGCGATATTTACCCCGACAAGGAGGGAGCCGGCGAGCCCCGGCCCGCTGGTGACCGCGATAGCATCCAGGTCGCTCCAGTGAGTTTGGGCTTGAGCCATCGCCTCTTGAATAATGGGGATGGCAGTGAGCAGGTGCTGGCGGGAGGCCACCTCTGGCACGATGCCTCCATAGCGGGAATGGAGGTCTACCTGGGAGGCGATCAGGCTGGAGATGATCTCCCTGCCATCCCGGACCACGGCGGCCGCTGTTTCATCGCAGGAGGTTTCGATGCCGAGGATTTTCATTATTTCGCCCCGTTCACCCTTTTTTCCCCCAGGGCAATATAGCAAATGTTCTGCTCAATGTAAATCGCCTTTTATGGAACTATAGGTTTCCTTTCCTAACACAGCGTAAAGGGCGAAAAAAGCTATCGCTCAGATAGACCGGTGATAGCCTATCGTCATAGTGAGGCGCTCTTTCACTTGTCATTGCGACAATGGGCTAGCAGTGATGTATAGCTAATGTACTGGACGGGTATAAAACTTTGACAGCTAAAGGGGGCGATGATATGATGAAATCGAGTAATTCTCCTGTAGAAGGATGTAATCGGGGAGGGATCCGGCAGTGGATGGCGATAGCATTGTTTTTATAGTGCTTTTTTTCCTTTGCTTGGCTGCATCCGCCTTCTTCTCCAGCGCGGAGACCGCATTTATCTCGTTGCCCCGGACGCGGGTGAGACACATGGTGGAAACCGGGGTAGCTGGTGCGGAGCGGGTGGCAAGGATGACGGAGCGGCCGGAGAGGCTACTGGCGACGGTGCTGCTTTGCAACAACTTCGTTAATGTAGCTGCCGCCGCCTTGGGCACAGCGGTAGCGGTAACGATATGGGCCGGCGATATCGGGGTGCTTATAGCAACCATCGTGGTGACAATATTGCTGTTGATATTCGCCGAGGTGACCCCCAAGACCCTTGCCATCAGATACCCAGAGAGGCTGGCACTGGTCTATGTCTACCCCCTGGGGGTCATCACCAAGCTCGTCTATCCAGTGGCGGCCGGGTTAAGCTGGCTAGGCTCGGTGCTTGCCGGGGGGAAGGCTAGGGTGCCACCGACGCTGGTGAGCGAGGAGGAGATCCGCAGCATGATATCGGTGGGGCGTGAGGAGGGCAC
>JAGMCC010000269.1 GCA_023129355.1 Dehalococcoidia bacterium
CTCATTTTTCAATTAGAATAGAGTCCCCCCTGAGCGAGGTTATTTCATGTTATATTCGAAAAGAGCATCGCCCTGAGTTTCCCGCTCACCCCTTTCAGGGGCACGAGCGCTACCTCTTTCTCCCCTCTCATCTTCACTTCCACGCTCCCCGCCTTCAGGGTTCTGGGGCTGATGACCACTCTTAGAGGCATGCCGAGAAGGTCGGCGTCGTTAAGTTTAACCCCGGGCGATTCTGCACGGTCGTCGAAAAGTACCTCCAGTCCCTCGCGCTTAAACTCGGCATAGAGGCTCTCTGCCCTTGCCGCCACCTCCTCGTTGTCCGTGGATAGCGGGCAGAAGTAAACCTGATAGGGAGCGATTGAGGTGGGCCAGATGATACCATTTTCATCCTGATACTGCTCGATGGCAGCGGCGAGGAGCCGCCCGATGCCGATGCCATAGCAACCCATGAGGATGGGGCGCGCCACCCCATCACGGTCGAGGAAGGTGGCCCCCATCCGCTCGCTGAAGAAGCTGCCCAGTTTAAAGACATGCCCCACCTCGATGCCGCGGATGGTGAGGAGCGGTGCGCCGCACCTGGGGCAGCCCTCGCCTGCTTGAGTGGTGGCGATGTCTACCAGCAGGTCGATGGCGAAATCACGCGGGTAGTTAACATTTTTCATATGGGTATCGGGCTTATTTGCCCCGGCAATGAGGTTCGTCCCCAGCGTTATCGAGGGGTCTCCGACCCGCTTAATCCCGCTGAGGCCCAAGGGAGAGGCGGAGCCTGCCACCAGGCCCGCTTTCGCAACCTCCTCCTCGGTGGCCAGGCGCAGCTCATGGCAGCCGAGGGCGTTCTTCAGCTTCACCTCATTTACCTCCAGGTCACCCCTTATGGCAACGAAGACTACCTCCCCGTCGGCGGCATAGAAGACCGCTTTGAGGGTTTGGCTCTCGGTGACGTCGAGGAAGTTTGCCAGCTCTTCGATGGTTATCTTGCCCGGGGTAGCCACCTCCTCCATGGGGAGCATTTCGCTCTCTCCACCCACCTCACCGCCCCGGGGCTTCACGCTTTCCGCCTTCTCCACATTCGCCGCGTAGTCGCATTTGGAGCAGGAGAGAATGACGTCCTCGCCGCTTTCGGCAATGACCATGAACTCGTGGGAGTCCTTGCCGCCGAT
>JAGMCC010000027.1 GCA_023129355.1 Dehalococcoidia bacterium
CCTGGTCCCCAGAGCAGAAATGGAACCGGCTCCGGGGTATGGGTTCGAACCGCAATGGGTGTAGCGTGGTCGGGCAGGACTAGCATGCGAATGTCATCTCCCCCTTTTCGCTCTCCCCACGATATGAGGCGTCTCAACACCTCCCAGTCTACTTGCTGGATAGCTGCTATTTTATCATCAATGGATCCGGCATGGCCGGCCTCATCCGGCGACTCGACGTGGATAACGACCAAATCGTAATTTTTTAGCGCGTCGAGGGCGCCGGCTCCCTGAGCGGCGTAATCGTTGTCCAAGCCAGCGGTCACCCCGGGGATGTCCAGGACATCAATCCCTGCCATCTTGGCCAGGCCGCGGAGCAGGTCGACCCCCGATGTCATCGCGGCATTGACTCCATAGCGCTCTCTAAATGGCGGCAGATCGGGTATCTGTCCACTGCCCCAGAAGAGCCAGATCATCGTTACTGGCATATCGCCTCGCGACTTCCGCTCGATGTTAACCGGATGCTCCCAAAATACATCCTGGGAGCACTGCATCAGCTCCTTGAGCAGGTCGCTCCCCGGTCCCTGCGGCATAAATTCAGCGATGGGCTTGTCGGGTATATCGTGCGGCGGCGTGCAGGTGGCCGATAGGGTATCCTCACGACCTGTTATCCTGCATATGTGCCGGTAGCCGACGCCGGGGTAAAAACGTATCGTGCTGCTGCCAAGGCTCTCCTCCACAGCGGCGATGAGAGCACGACCCTCATCGCTGGATACACCGCCTGAGCAATAGCTCAACATTTTTCCATCCTCAACGGCAACCAGGTTGCAACGAAAGAGGACCTCACCCTCGTCGATGTGAATACCCATGCTCTTTGCCTCGATAGCGCTCCTGCCGCGATAGTAGACCGTCGGGTCATAGCCGAGCACCGACATGCAGGCGCAGGCGCTGGAGGGCTCCATCCCCGGAGGCACCGTGCGCACCAGACCAAGAACACCCTCATGAGCCAGCCTATCCAGGTTTGGGACATGCGCCAGCTCCAGGCAGGTTTTTCCACCGTGCTCAGGGAGTGGCCAGTCGGCAGCACCATCGATTACCAGCACGCAGTATTTCACGGTTTTACTAATATAGCAACAACTGTCAATACATGCAAGATTGCTGGCTTGCGAACGTTGGTATCCAGGGGTATAATAATTGCTACGGGGCGTAGCGCAGTTTGGTTAGCGCGCAGCGTTCGGGACGCTGAGGTCGGAGGTTCAAATCCTCTCGCCCCGACTTTTCCTTTCGCCAATTTAGCATGTTTAGCTCGTTGTATCTTCAATTAAACTGAAGCTGCTACGATAATCTTTCGACCATTTCTATCTTCGTTGCGTCATCAACATCAATGGATATCAACCCCATTATTCCCCGATTTGGCGCTTCGCCTCTTCCCATAGGGCGTCCTGCTCCTCCGGGGACAGGCTGGAGAGCGAGATGCCTCTCTTCTGGCAGACATCTTCCATGTAGGAAAAGCGGCGATAGAAGCGCTCGTTTGCCCCGCGCAGCGCGGCCTCAAGGTCGATGTCAAGCTTGCGGGCGATGCTGGCTAGGGTGAAAAGCAAATCTCCAAACTCCCGTACCCTATTCAGGTGCTCGGTTGCCTCACTGAATTCACCTACCTCCTCAGCCAGCTTCTCGATAACACCCGCCACATCTTCCCAGTCAAAGCCCACGCGGGCGACGCGCCGCCCCATCGCCTGAGAATAAGCTAGGGCTGGCATCTCCTTAGGTAGGCCTGAAAGCAGCGAGCCCTTGCCCTCCTCCCGTTTTAATAACTCCCAGTTTGCGATGACCTGTTGGGCATCTTTTACCTCGGCACCACCAAACACGTGAGGGTGACGGTGAATCAATTTGGTGCTTATGCTGCGGATGACATCGCCGAACTCAAAATCCTTGTCCTCACTGGCCATCTGTGCGTGGAGCACGATCTGCATCAGCAGGTCGCCAAGCTCCTCGCAGAGCTTTGCCATGTTCCCTTCATCGATGGCCTCCAAGACCTCATAGGCCTCTTCCAGTAGGTTGCCCTTGATAGAGGAATGGGTCTGCTCTCGATCCCAGGGGCAACCATTGGGGCTGCGCAGCGTGGCGATAATCGCAATCAGTGTATCCAAACTATCCAGGTCTTCGAAAGTCTCACCCATTTCATCCGTATTATATAGGTCAAGCTCCTTCATTGACAAGCCGGAGCCTGCTTCGTTAGTATGTGGCCATGGCCGAAAAGAGGACCCTAAAATTTATCGGTGCCCTTGGGGTAGGTCTCTTCATACTATGCATTCCCATTTTTCTAATTACCAGCAACCTGCGATGGGCGGTCAATGAGGTACGGCTCTATGAGTACGGCTTCGGTAAATACGATGTGAGCGAGGAAACGGGCCTCAGCGATGGTGAACTGCTGGAGGTAGCCCAGGGATTAATCCACTACTTCAACACAGGGGAGCGGGGAGAGGAGTTCGAAATATTTAATGAGCGTGAGGTTGCCCACCTCAAGGACGTCAAGGGTCTCATCCAGCTTTGCTATCACCTTCAGGAAGCCACCATTGGCTACCTAATTGTCTTCACCCTCGGGGGCTTCTTCTGGCAGCGAAAGCGTTTTACGCCCTCGCTAGCGAGGATGATGGTCGGCGGCAGCATCCTTGCCATCGCCTTGCTCATTGTTATGGGGATAGTGGCGCTGGTCAACTTCCAGTGGCTTTTCCGTGCCTTTCACCACCTCTTCTTCAGCGGCGATTCCTGGATACTTTCAGGTTACCTGCCCCGGATTTTCACCGAGGGATTCTTCTCTGATGCTGCACTTTTCATCATCGGAGCAGTGGTGGTGGAAGCGCTGGTGCTCGGTGGCCTCGGAGGCTTTTTTGTACTCAGAGGGAGAAGGGCAAGGGGTTAACTGCCCGTTTCGCAGGTGGCACAGCTTGTGGCTGGACATGTGCCACAGGTATCGCCCATTATCGAGCTAGACTCACCACTAGCGCCCTTGGAGAAGGCGGTAAAGGAGGAAAACAGCTTCCGGGCTGAGGCCTGGCACTTGGGGCACGAGACAGCCTCACCGGCCTCGCCGAAGGAGCGTCGCAGCTCGAACCCGGCGTTACAACTAGGACAGATGTATTCGTATATTGGCATGCCACTCATATTCTAGACTATGTAACACTAGGGGTCAAGCTTGCCATGCAATCCTGCCAGCAACTATGGTCATCTCCACCCGGACCCCCATTATCTCCTCAGGTGATACCTGGGTAGGATCAGCGCTTAAGAGCGCGAAATCTGCCAGCTTACCGACTTTAATGGAGCCCTTCACCCCCTCATCGAAGGAAGCGTAGGCGGCAGCATGGGTATACATCCTCAGGGCGTCGGCAGGCGAGACCTGCTCCTGGGAAAGAAGCGCTTCGCCGCTTTCTGTTCTCCTGGTGACTGCGGCATAGATGCCAAAAAGCGGGTTAATAGGCACCACCGGGCTGTCAGAGCCAGCGGCTGGCATTAAGCCGTTCTTTAAGAATGAGCTGATGCGATAGAGCCACCTTCGTTGCCCTTCGGGGACCGTTTTAAGGTAGCGCTCCCCACTGTAATAAATAAAGGAGGGTTGGGTGACCACCAGCGCACGGACATCCTTTAACCTCTTGAGCAGGGGCGGCGGGCATACTGAGCAATGCTCGATGCGGTGGCGATGATTCCTTCTCGGGATTAGCTCCAGGGCATGCTCCAGAGCACCGGCCGCAGCCTCCAATGTGCCCTCCTCGACAGCGTGAAGCGCTAGCTGGTAGCCGGCCCGGTGTGCCTGAAGCGTTATCTCCTCAAGCTCATCCTGGCAGGGATGAAGGAAGCCCCTGGCCTCACTCAAGACTATCTTCAGCGCTCCCAGGCGTACCCCGTCATCGCCATAGCGGGGGGAGAAGCCGTTATGCTGAAGCTCCCCCAAGGACTGGGTGCCCATCATCACCGATAGCCTGGGCACCAGAAGACCCTTTTCCCTGAGTCCCTTCAGTGTGTGCCACTCGCCTAGCCCATTGTGAGCGGTGGCATCCTGGAGGGAGGTGATGCCATGCGACAGGCATTCCTTATTGGCAAGCCTGACACCTTTTTCGAACTCCTCTCGCGATAGGGAAGGAATCATCTTGTCAATGTAGGAGCTCATCTCAAAGAGTAGCCCATTAGGCTCCCCCGAATGCAGGTCTCTCCCGATCATCCCGCCCGGCGGCTCTGGCGACTCCCTGGAGATACCGATGAGGGAAAGGGCGACACTATTGAGCACACAGGCATGCAGGGAGCGGTGCACCAGCTTCACCGGGTGATGGGGCGCTGCCTGGTCCAGGTCATCGCGGTTGGGGTGGCGTTTCTCAGCGAGATAGAACTCATTATATCCTGTGGCCCTGAGCCAGGTACCCTTAGGGAGTTCTCGTGCTTGCTTTCGAATTTGAGCCTTGATATCGGTGATGGAACATATTGCGGAGGGAGAGCAGTCGACGCTTAGGAGACTTGAGGCGAAAGCGAGGATGTGGCAGTGGGCATCATTAAAGCCGGGAACCAGGGTCTTTCCCTGGCATTCGATTTTTTGCGTTTTTTGCCCTTCGAGGTCTCCTAGCTTATCATTATGGCCAACCTGTATTATCCGCTCCCCTTTTACTGCGACAAGCTCGGCCCTTGGCTTTTTGGGGTCGAGGGTAAAGACATTGGCGTTATAAAGGATGAGGTCTGCTTTTTGCGAAGTTATCATTTGCTGCTTAGCGCCTTAACCGGCTAGATTTTATTCTTATGGGCACGCTCGCTCAGGGCGAAGAAGTCATGGTCGAACAGCAGCTGTACTGCGTCTTTCATTTCCATCGCCTCTCAAGATGCACCATCAATATCGCCACATCGGCGGGGGTAACGCCATCGATGCGGGATGCCTGACCCAGCGTCGCCGGCCGAAGCCTGCTCAGCTTCTGCCGCGCCTCATAGCGCAGGCCGGTGATGCTGTCGTAGTCAAATCCATCGGGGATATGCCTCGCCTCTAGCCTCCCCATGCGCGCCACCTCGGCGCCCTGCCTCTTGATGTAGCCCTCGTATTTCACCTCGATCTCCACCTGCTCCGCGGCATCGCTTCTCAATTCGGGGGAGCCACAGCCCAGCGAGACCAAAGTACGATAGCTCACCTCGGGACGCCGCAGGAACTCTAGAGCGCTCACGCTGTAACCCGACTGGCTGATATGGCTCTTTTTTAGCTGGTCAAGCTCCGCGGCAATAGCCTCTCGCTTACCCTCCACTGCCTCATAACGTTCCCTATCAACGAGCCCTAATTCGTAGCCGAGCGGGGTGAGCCTGAGGTCGGCATTGTCCTGGCGAAGGAGCAGCCGATATTCCGCTCGTGAGGTGAGCAGGCGATAGGGCTCGCTAAGCTCCTTGGTCACCAGGTCGTCGATCATCACCCCGATATAGCCCTGATCCCGCCGCACCAAAATGGGAGACTTTCCCTTTGCCCTGAGGGCAGCATTTATCCCGGCGATTAGCCCCTGTCCCGCCGCCTCCTCATAGCCGGTGGTGCCGTTGATCTGACCGGCGAGGAAAAGGCCGGGAATAAGCCTGGTCTCCAGACTAGCCGAGATCTGATTTGGGGGCACATAATCGTATTCGATGGCGTAGCCCACCCTCACCATCTCCACCCGCTTGAGCGCGGGGATGGTGCGCAGCATCTCAAGCTGCACATCCTCAGGGAGGCTGGTGTTGGCCCCCTGAACATAGACCTCACTGGTCTCCCAGCCCTCAGGCTCGAGAAAAAGGGGATGTGAATCCTTGTGGGCAAATCTAACTATCTTATCTTCAATTGATGGGCAATACCTGGGGCCAACACCGTGGATGAGGCCGGTGAATAGGGGAGCGCGATCCAGGTTTTTTCGTATTATCTCATGGGTTCCTTCATTAGTATAGACAAGATAGCATGGTAACTGAGGTCGCCAGGGTGAGGGGGCCAGGGGGTAAATCGTGTTTGGATCAGGAAATTTCGAATCTGTCGCTCTCTCTCTCCGCAAGCTGAAATAGAGCGGGGCCTCGCTGCCGGGCTGGATAATGGTCCGCTCAAAATCGATGGTTCGGGCATCGATGCGAGGGGGGGTGCCTGTCTTTAGTCGTCCCAGGGTGAAACCGAGGGAGTGTAGGCTATCAGACAGTTTTTCCGCGGAAAACTCCCCGGCCCGCCCTGCGGAATAGCTTTTGTCTCCCACAATGACCCGACCAGCGAGGGAGGTCCCTGTGGTGAGCACCATACTCTTCCCTTCATATACCCAGCCGATGTTCGTTTTCACCCAGAGGGTGGAATCCTTCACCCCGATCTCATCCACAAGCGCCTGTTTTATATCCAGGTTCTCCTGGCGCTCCAGGGTATGTTTCATCGCGAGGCTATAGAGTTTCTTGTCAGCCTGAGCCCGGAGTGCTTGAACCGCAGGTCCCTTTCCCGTATTCAGTACCCTGATCTGGATGAAGGTGCGGTCGATATTGCGGGCCATCTCACCACCCAGGGCATCGATCTCCCGTACCAGATGGCCCTTGGCCGGTCCGCCGATGGAGGGATTGCAGGGCATAAGGGCGACATTGTCCAGATTTATGGTAAGCAGGAGCGTTCTGGAGCCCATACGCGCCGATGCCAGAGCTGCCTCGCAGCCAGCGTGCCCTGCTCCAATAACAATAACCTCATACATCTCTTTCGCTCTTGGCCGCTGCTAGTATTCTACCATTGTCCAATACTGTAGTCGATGTTACTAGGGCAGAGGTAGAAGTATGGGAAGACTATTGCAGTCGACGCGAGGGCTATAAAAACGCGACACTGAAGGGTAAAAGGACGAAAGCTATCATCAACGATTTCATTTAATGCAAGGTTAAACTGGCGAAACGAGTGAAAGGGACGAATCAACCCTCGCGGATGTATTTCCGAATCTCCCTGAAGCTGGGCCTCTTGCCATACATGAGCAGGAAGGTCCGAAAAACCCGGGCGGCTAGCCACATTGCCACCAAAATCGAGGCGGTGAGGATGGTGATGCTAAGCAAGAGCTCCCAGACAGGGAAGGCGCCGATGCTGAGCTTCATTATAGCCGCTACCGGGGCGGTGAGAGGGAAAAGGGTGAAAACAGTGAAGATAACATGATCGGGGTTGTTGATGAACAGGCTAATGAGGATTAGGGGGGCTACTGCTGGCATGACGATGATCATTGTCCACTGGCTGCTCTCCCTGGCGGTAGAGCCGATGGAGCCTAGGGTGGTCATCAAAATGCCAAAAAGAAGGTAGCCGAGGATGAAATAAATGATGCCAAAGATAATGAGGCCGATAGGTATGGTGAGCCCCTCAGGAAGGGAAATAAAGAGTGAGGCAATAGCGAGGAGGGCCACGGAAGATATGAGCCAGATCACGATTTGTATCAGACCGGCGGCACCGAGCCCTATCACCTTACCGGTCAACAGTTGCCTTGCCGAGACCGACGACAACAGGATTTCAATAAGCCGGTTCTCCTTCTCCTCACTGACCCCCTGAAGCAAATATCCCGAGGTGAAGAACAGCGACATCATGAATAGCAGGGCAAAGATATAGGGCATACCAAAGGCGGTAAAGGGGTTCTCCGGTGGTATGACCTCTCCCGTTTCTGGATCCAATCTGGTGGAAATCGGTAGGAGCGGCGTTTGCGCCCGCTCTAGAACTTCATCACTCACCTCATCGCTAAGAAGGTTGGCGACGAGAAAATCTTCCATTAGCGCCATAGTTGCCTGCGGCAGCTCCAGCTCCCGCTCCGTGGTATATCTCTCGATCAGCCCCGTTTCGAGGTAGTCCTCGGGGATGATGAAATACTCCCTTACATCCTCGCTAAACAGCGCATCCCTGGCCTCATCATTCGTACCATAAAGTATGAAAACAACACCATCCGGGTTGCTATGCTCATCGAACATGTTGGTCTCGTCCACATAGCCAATCCTGAGATCCTCGGGCGGTGGGCCTTCACCACCCCACTGCGAAACACCCAAAAAGATCAATATCCCAAGAAGCCCCAGTAAAGGAAAGCTTATCGTTAGTAGGATATAGGATATTCTCCTTATGGTGGTTGTAAACTCGTGTCTTGCGATGGTCCAGGTCTTTTTCACTGCTTCATAACCTGAAGGAAGATCTCATTTAATGATGGAGTGGAAACCTCGAAGCGGTCGACATGGATGTTCTTCTCCACAAGCTGACTGAGTATCTTCTGAGGAGGGGTGTCGCCATCGAGAAATAGCTCCACATACTTGCCATGATCCTTCCTCCCGCTTACCCCCTCAAGATCGCCGATAACGCTATCGCACTTCACAAATACGGAGTTGTTGCGGTAACGCCATTTTATCTCCGCCAGGTTCCCATAGAGCACCACACGCCCCTTGTCGATCATCAGGACACGGTCGCACATCTCCTCCACTTCGTTCATCATGTGGGTGCTCAGGATGATTGTCTTCCCCTGATCCTTAAGCTCCAGAACAATGTTCTTCAAGAGCTCCCTGTTCACCGGATCGAGACCGGCAAAGGGCTCGTCGAGGATAATCAGGTCCGGATTGTGAGTAATAGTGACCACGAACTGGATGATCTGCCCCATGCCGCGGCTCAGCTCGCTTATCTTCTTTCCTTTATGAGGTAGCATATCCACCTGTCTCAGAAGCTCCTCCGCCCGCTCCTTGGCAACACTTGTATCCATATTCTTCAGGCTGGCCAGGTAGACCAGGGAATCAGAGACCCTCATCTTCCGGTAAAGGCCCCTCTCCTCGGGAAGATAGCCGATCCTGTTCTTGGTCTCCTCTTCTAGGGGCTGTCCAAAGAGCCTGATCTCCCCGGAGTCGGCCTTTATGATGTCCATGATCATTCTTATAGTGGTGGTCTTTCCCGCGCCATTGGGACCTACCAGGCCAAAGACCTCTCCCGTCTCAATGGTGAAGGAGACATCCTTCACCACCATGTTGCCCCCAAAGGATTTATTGATATGGGAGATTTCGACTTGAACCTCTTTTTTAACCCCGGTCTCACTTTCCGATGGGGTGGCTTCCGCTATTGAGGTGGTACTCGCCAACCTGGAGGCTTTTTCGACTCCTTTGAGCTGGACCTCCATTTCTGATGGTGCGCCTTCTGCCATCGGGGTAGTCTTCTCCAGTGAGGGTGCCTCTTCATCTCTCTTCCAGGCCTCATCCGTCTCTCGCCCCGCCTGCCGCTGCTTGAAGGATCGCAACGTGAGGCGCATGATTATAGCAAAACCAATGGCAACAACGACGATAATAATAAAGGTGGTGTCCATTATCCTTAGCCTTTTGACTTGATAGCCATTTACCGAGTATACTTCAGGCAGCGTACTCGGTCAAATTATATGGAAGAGCTGGCAAACAAAGTAATAGCCTGGATGAGGGAGCAGGTAGCACTAGCGAAGCGTAAAGGCGTGGTCTTTGGCTTGAGCGGGGGGCTCGACTCAGCGGTGGTCGCGGTGCTTTGTAAGCGCGCCTTCCCCGATAGCACTCTTGCCCTCATCATGCCCTGTTATAGCAGCGAAACCGATATCGAACATGCTCGGGCAGTTGCCAAGAAATTCCATATTCCCACTAGCACTATCGCTCTTGAAGGGGTGCTCGACTCGCTGCTCAGGGTATTACCTGTAGGCGATTACGAGCCAGCTACTAAAAAACTGGCTGAAGCCAATCTAAAACCCAGGCTGAGAATGCTCACCCTATACTACCTGGCAAATCGGCTCGGCTATCTGGTGGTGGGTACCGGAAATAGGAGCGAAATATCTGTTGGCTACTTCACCAAGTATGGCGATGGTGCAGTAGACATCCTGCCCCTGGGTAATCTGGTGAAGCGCCGGGTTCGGGAGTTGGCAATCTATCTGGGCATGCCGAAAGAGATCATCCAAAAACCTCCTTCGGCGGGTCTCTGGGTGGGACAAACCGATGAGGGTGAGATGGGAATAACATATGAGGAGCTCGACCGTTATCTTGTCGCACGCGAGGCAGGGG
>JAGMCC010000270.1 GCA_023129355.1 Dehalococcoidia bacterium
GCAAGGGCGGGGTGATGAATGAGGGCGCGGTGGCAAACCGACTGGGGCTTAAAGGGATCCCCGCTGCCGCTGAGGATACAATGGTCGACAGGGACATTGAGCTGGCAAGGGCAACCGGCGGCAGGCTGCACATCGCCCATGTGAGCACCGCAGGCTCCGTTGCGCTCATCCGCCGCGCCAAAGAGAGGGGAATCCCGCTCACCGCCGAGGTTACGCCCCACCATTTGACCATGACCGAGGAGCGGGTTAAGAGCCCCTCCGGCTACGATACCAATGCCAAGGTGAACCCTCCGCTGAGGACAGCGCGGGATGTTCAGGCGCTCATCGCAGGCTTAAAAGAAGGGGTGATCGATGCCATCGCCACTGACCATGCCCCCCATACCGATGCGGACAAGCGGTGCAACTTCGAAAACGCCGCCTTTGGCATAAGCGGATTCGAGACAGCGTTGGGAAGCCTGATGGGGCTAGTACATCGGGGAGAGCTCGATCTGGTGACGCTCGTATCAAAACTTACGCACGAGCCGGCCTCGTTCCTAGTGAAGGCTGATCTGGGTACCCTTAGACCCGGCGTCCCGGCTGATATCACGGTTTTTGACCCTCAGAGGGAGTGGGTGGTGCAAACCGATGAATTCGCCTCCAAGGGGAGGAACACTCCCTTTGCCGGCGACCTGCTCAAGGGGAAAGTGATGGCCACCATCTACGGCGGCGAGGTTGTTTATAATGACCATACCATGAAATTGGAGACGGCGCGCCGCTAGTTGCGGATAATCTAATTGGGGGGCTTGAGGTGAGACACATAATTCTCAAGGAGGGCACGGTGGAGGGTGTGAGGCACCGCGAGCTCCCGCTGCTCTCCATTCAGTATCACTTCGAGGCCTTGCCCGGCCCGCAGGACACGGTCAACTCCTTCGAGCGCTTTATACAGATGGCGCGGGGGTGAAAATCTGGATATAAGAAGGCCAAGGGTTACAGGGAAGGAGGTTGAAAGGGCTATTCTGCGAGCTGGCTGGTATTTACATCATTCGCGAGGTTCGCACTTTTATTACAGGCATCCCGATTATCCAGGAAAGCAGATTACCTTGCCTATTCATGCCGGGGAGATCATTCCTCAGAAAACACTAAAGAGCGTCCTGGAACAGGCAGGGCTGAGCCTTGATG
>JAGMCC010000271.1 GCA_023129355.1 Dehalococcoidia bacterium
CTCTTGAAGACATGATAACTTCATAGCTCACCCCCAGGGAAATTAGCAGTAGTATACACTAATTAAGGAATAAGCTCAAGTCATTACAATATTCACCAGCCTGCGCGGCACATATATTATCCTGGCAACCTCTCCGTCCTTAAGGTATGTTCTTATCCGCTCCCGGCTGAGTGCCAGATCGTGAGCCTCCTCCTCGGTGATGGTGACGGGGACGGTAACCCGATCGCGGAGCTTGCCATTTACCTGAATAACCAGGGTGAACTGCTCCTCGGCAACAAGCCCCTCGTCCCACTCAGGGAAGGGCTGGTTGTGTATGCTATAGAGGTGTCCAGTTCTGGTCCACAGATCCTCCGCAAGATGGGGAGCGGTGGGGGCCAGGAGCAGCATAAGGGTATCGATGGCTTCCTTGAAAGCGGCTGAGGCTGCGGATCTCTCATCACGCACCTTGCCCAGATAATTGGTGAACTCCATCAGGGCGGCAATCATGGTGTTGAATCTGAACTTCTCCAGGTCTTCGCTCACCCGCTTAATGGTCTTATGGGTAATATGCCTCAAGTTTTCCGTTTCAGTTGCTTTCGGCTCGTCTTGAGCATAAGCCCCCAGGACGAGAGACCAGATGCGATTCAGCCAGCGGGCGATCCCCTTGATCCCGCGGTCGTCCCACTCCCCCCCCTGATCCCAGGGACCGATGAACATGAGATAGGCTCGCACCGCATCGGCGCCCAGCTCGGCGACATATTCATCGGGGGTGATCACCCTGCCCCTGGACTTGCTCATCTTCTGCTTTTCAATGACAATAAGCCCCTGATTGAAGAGCCTGATAAAGGCCTCATCGAAATCCACGATTTCCAGGTCGCGAAGCGCCTTGATTAAGAAGCGAGCGTATAGGAGATGCATGGTGGCGTGCTCCGCCCCGCCGGTGTATTGATCTACGGGAAGCCAGTATCTCTGCTTTGCGGCGTCGCAGGGGGCATCTTTATAGTCCGCGCTTGAGTAGCGCAGGAAGTACCAGGAGGAGCACATGAAGGTATCCATGGTATCAGTTTCCCGCCTGGCTGTTCCTGAGCACCGGGGACAGGTAGTATTGACAAACTGCTGGTGATATTTTAACGGAGATTCACCAGTAGGTCTGAACTCGG
>JAGMCC010000272.1 GCA_023129355.1 Dehalococcoidia bacterium
TTATAGAACTGCCGGGCAAAGCTTACCTTGTTCTCGGTCGAGGTAAGCTCTTCCTGTAGGGCGAGGAAGTTCTGGTTTGCCTTAAGGTCGGGGTAGTTCTCGGCGACGGCGAAGAAGCGGGTGAGCATCTCGCTTAGCGCGCCCTCGGCCTTGGCCTGCTGTCCCACACCTTTGCCGCTGGCCTCCACCGCCGATGTCCTGGCCTTGGTTACCGCCTCCAGGGTCTCCCGCTCGTGCTTCATGTAGCCCTTGACGGTCTCCATCAGGTTGGGTATCAGGTCATGCCGCCTTTTCAGCTGGACATCGATCTGAGACCAGGAGTTTCGCACCTGGTTCCGCAGCCTCACCAGCGAGTTGTAGACCGCCCAGAATATGATCCCCAAGACGACAACCACCCCAACGATGACTCCAATTACAACGATCATGATTCACCCCCAAAATTAGATTTGAGCTATTCCCTGGCCTGGAAAACCTCCCCTAAGAAGTTTACAACCCGATCCGGCGCACCTGGCTCCGCGGATGATTTATCCAAGCGCTGTTTTATTACCTGACCCACCTCGCCACCATCAAACCACACGCCCTCTCCCCGGGGACAGACATCTATAACCACCTCCGGTTGGTGGCCGATAGCTGCTTTTCGCATTTTCTTTCCGCAGACGGGGCACCTGCGTTTTTTCTCTGCTATCCTCTTTTCGGGCAGGGTCAATATATCCGATACGTTGAACTCGCCCACATCCAGGTCCAGCGATTCAAGCAGGAGTGCCAGCTCTCCCGCATCGAACCAGACGCCGAGGCATGTGGTACAGTAGTCGAGCTCGATTTTCTCGTGTTCAACCACAATCATCGGCTCTTTACATACTGGACAGTTCACCGTTCCCTCGACCCTTTTATATTGCGATGCTCCACACTAATCGGCGAGACTACAGGCATCCTCAATCTGCTCTTTGGGTGAAATCAGTAGCAATCATAGCAAGCAGGAGTTAAAGTTGTCAATAGACTGTTGTGCAGTGTCCACTCCGAGAGTGATCTCGTTCAGATAGATGAGTAACACATATAATTGTGTATTTCGCTTTACTTTTCATTTCAAGGAGCTTTATTAGGTTCAAATACGAATGCGCTTTATAGGGGAGTCCCCCTAG
>JAGMCC010000273.1 GCA_023129355.1 Dehalococcoidia bacterium
AGCCCTCCTTATCCTCCTGCATATCGCGATTATAGGAGAGGGGCAGGGCCTTTATCGTGGTCAAAATCGCCAGGAGGTTACCGTAAACCCGGCCAGTCTTGGCCCGCGCCAGCTCGGCGACATCCGGGTTCTTCTTCTGAGGCATGATACTTGAGCCCGTGGCATAGGCATCGTCAAGCTCAACAAACCCGAACTCCGTTGAGGACCAGAGGACGAGCTCTTCAGCCAGGCGCGACAGGTGCATCATGGTCATTGCCGCCGCCGCCTGATACTCGATGACGAAGTCGCGGTCGGAGACGGCATCCATGCTATTCTCGCTTATCCGGCTGAAGCCCAGTTCCTTAGCCAGAAAATCGCGGTCAATGGGATAGGGCACGCCAGCGAGCGCCCCGCTCCCCAGAGGCAGGACATCGGTGCGCTTGAGAGAGTCATGGAACCGCTCCAAATCGCGCTGGAGCATCTCGAAGTAGGCCAGCATATGATGGGCGAAAAGCACCGGCTGCGCCCGCTGCAGGTGGGTATATCCCGGCATCACCACATCTTTATTGGCCTCCGCCAGGTCGAGAAGGGCCTTTTGCAACTCGATAATCTTTTCTATAGTGCCTGAAATCGCCTCCTTAGCGAAGA
The DNA here is from genome assembly GCA_023129355.1 of Dehalococcoidia bacterium. Taxonomy (GTDB): domain Bacteria; phylum Chloroflexota; class Dehalococcoidia; order E44-bin15; family E44-bin15; genus E29-bin15. The sequence continues at coordinate 628 of JAGMCC010000273.1, forward strand.
GGCGCATGTCGAGGGCGACCTGGTCATTTCGGGAGCGGGCGGTATGCAGCTTTCTACCCACATCGCCGACCTTCTCAATCAATCGAGCCTCGATATTCATATGGATGTCCTCCAGGTCATCGCGCAGGGCGAGAGAGCCCCCCTCGATCTCCTCGCGAATGGAGGTGAGCGCCATTGTGATAAGCTCGGCGTCCTTATCCGAGATGATGCCCTGCTTGGCCAGCATTCTGACATGTGCTATGGAGCCAGCGATGTCCTGCTTGTACAGGCGCCGGTCAAAGGAGACGGATGACGTATACTTTTCCACCGACTTATCGACCTCCTTATTAAAACGATTGCGCATGGGGTTCACCCCCCTTCTTCTCGCTCTCGCCTCCTACCCCCCTCCCCCTCCAACTCCTCCGCCCCCTGAACCCGGGCCTGGGTCTTCACCGGAAGCCCCCAAATGTGGATGAAGCCCACCGAGGCGCTCTGGTCAAACTCGTCGCCCTTATCATAGGTGGCCA
>JAGMCC010000274.1 GCA_023129355.1 Dehalococcoidia bacterium
CTCGCTCAGGTGCTCCGACTTCTCGATGGAGACGGTGCCCACCAGCACCGGGTGCTCATCGCCGTGGAGCCCTTCTATCTCCCGGGCCACGGCGCGAAACTTCGCTTCCTCATTCTGGTAGATCTGGTCGGGGCTGTCGGTGCGGACCATCGGCTCATTTGTGGGGATGACCACCACCTCAAGCTTATATATCTTATGGAACTCCTCGGCCTCGGTGACCGCAGTGCCGGTCATCCCGGCAAGCTTTTCATAGAGGCGGAAGTAGTTCTGGAAGGTGATGGTGGCCAGGGTTATATTCTCCCGCTGCACCTGAACCCCCTCCTTCGCCTCGATGGCCTGGTGCAGCCCCTCGGAGTAACGCCGACCATGCATCAGACGCCCGGTGAACTCATCAACGATGATCACCTGCCCATCCTTGACCATATACTCGCGGTCCCTGCGGAAGAGGACGTGCGCCTTCATAGCGCTTTCCAGGTAATGGGTGAGCAGTTGGTTCGAAGGGTCGTAGAGATCGGGTGCCTTCAAGAGCCCCTCCTTCTTGAGTAACCTCTCCATCTTGGAGATGCCCTCATCGGTGAGGGTCGCTGCCCGATCTCGTTCATCTACATTGTAATCCGCTTCCTGGTGCAGGTGAGGGATCAATTTGGCGAAGATCTGGTATATTTGCGTTGCCTCCGCCGCTGGCCCGCTGATAATTAAGGGGGTACGCGCCTCGTCGATGAGGATGTAGTCCACCTCATCGACGATACCATAGTGAAGGGGGCGCTGCGCGCACTGGGACTGGTCGATGACCATGTTATCTCTGAGGTAGTCGAAACCGAACTCGTTGTTGGTGCCGTAGGTGATATCGGCCTCATAGGCTTGGCGCCGGGTAATGGGCCTCAGGTGTCTCCACGCCGCATCCTCCGACTCGTGGTCTGGGTCGAAGAGGAAGGAGGCTTCATGCTGGATGCTGGCCACAGAGACCCCCAGGAGATGGTAGATGGGGCCCATCCAGTTACAGTCTCGTTTTGACAGGTAGTCGTTCACCGTGACCACGTGGGTCCCTTTGCCGGTAAGGGCGTTGAGGTAAAGCGGGAGGGTGGCCACCAGGGTCTTGCCCTCGCCGGTCTTCATCTCGGCGA
>JAGMCC010000275.1 GCA_023129355.1 Dehalococcoidia bacterium
TCGCCGGCGACATCATTGGTCTTGGTGGCCACCTCCTTGATCAATTGCGCCCCGATGTTCTCGAAGGGATCCTCCAGTTCGATCTCCTTGGCTATGGTGACGCCATCGTTGGTGATGGTAGGCGGTCCGAACCTTTTATCCAGCACTACATTGCGCCCCTTGGGGCCAAGGGTGATCTTCACCGCATTGGCAAGGGCATCCATACCAATCTTGATATGTCGCCTTGCATCCTCATTGTACGCTATCTGTTTTGCCATTTCCCCTCCTTCAATTAGCTGAACTTAGCCAGGATATCGCTCTCCCGCAGGATCAACACCTCTTCATCGTCCTGCTTGATCTCACTGCCGGCATACTTGGAGTAGATCACCTTGTCGCCCTTCTTCACCTCCATAGGGACCCGCTTGCCCTCCTCATCTAACCTCCCTGGGCCCACTGCGATGATCACGCCACGCTGCGGCTTCTCTTTTGCGGTATCGGGCAGTATAATGCCCCCTTTGGTTACGTCTTCCTCGCTTGAAGGCCGCACCACCACCCGGTCTCCTAACGGCTGTAACTTTATTGCCACGCTTAACCTCCTATTAGCAGTCTCGTCATGAGAGTGCTAAGTTATAGTAGCCTAGATTGCTTGATGCCGCAAGTGAGTAGATAGCCCTTTATAGCAAATGTCGGGCACTGAAACATGATTATATGCCTTTAATCTCCCTGTAACTTCTTTGAAGACCGCTTTATCTCACTAGGACACTTTTTGACATCGGAAGCCTTATCCCAGCCTGAGGTTGGGCGCGATATCCAGATCCCAGCCAGACCGTTTGCCCGCGGTGAGGTGGAAGTAGCCACAGGAGGCGATCATGGCGGCGTTATCGGTGCACAGGATGGGGCTGGGGATTAGTATGGGGATGGGGGAGCGCTCGGTCATGGTGCGGCGTAAGATGCGGTTTGCGGCGACGCCGCCACCGAGGAGGATCTGATGGGCACCTAGTCGCTTTGCTGCGGCCACCGTTTTAGTGACCAGAACGTCGACCACCGCTTGCTGAAAGCTGGCGGCGATATCGGCTTTTTCGCCCTTTTCGAGACGTGTCTCAATTTCTGATCGTGTGTCTTCTACCGCCTCTCCGCTCTCCT
>JAGMCC010000276.1 GCA_023129355.1 Dehalococcoidia bacterium
GCGGAGGGGTCGCGATGACAGCGACAATGGGCTAGCCGTGATGTCTCACCAATATACCGGATGAGCATACTTATTTGACAAGTGTAGAAAATCTCTCTACCCTGTGAGCGAAAATAGGGACAATAATATAACATGAACACGCCCAAGCGCAGATACACCGGGCCAGCTATAGAAGCAGATAGGGTATCCTTCAACTATAAAAACATTAAAGCGGTTGACCAGATATCGCTGGAGGTGCCGCAGGGTATAAGCTTCGGGGTCCTGGGCCCCAACGGCTCGGGAAAAACTACTTTTATAAGGCTCCTTGTTGGTTTACTGAGACCAAAATCCGGGACTATCCGCACGCTGGGAAGGCCTCCATCCCGCAAAATGGCGCGACACATCGGTTACATGCCGCAGCTCGCCTCGCTGTATGCCGAGCTGTCGATAGCCCAGAATGTGGACTTCTTCGCCCGGATCTACGGACTCAGAGATAAAGCCAAGCGACGCCAACAGGTTGAGCAGGCGATCAAACTGGTTGGCCTGTGGCCCCGCCGCAGGGACTCGGTGCATAAGCTAAGTGGTGGCATGAAGCAGCGGGTCAGTCTCGCCTGTGCCATAGTCCACAGGCCGCCGCTGCTCTTCCTGGATGAGCCTACGGTAGGGATTGACCCAAAGCTGCGGGTTACATTCTGGGAGTATTTCGAAAATCTGACCAGGCAGGGCGTCACGATCGTCATCTCCAGCCATACCATGGATGATGCCGCCCACTGCGATCGCCTGGTCTTCCTGCGTCAGGGCAAGATCATCGCCCAGGGTACTCCTCACGAGCTGAGGCAGTCTACTGGACAGCCTGAAGCGAGCCTGGAAGACGCCTTCCTCTATTTTGTCCGCTACAGGGAAAAGGGTAATGATTCCAAGTAATGCCGTGACCATTGCTGCCAGGGTGGTGCGCCAGCTAGTCCGCGACCGCCGGACTATAGCGCTGATCCTGATCGTGCCAATGGTGATAATGACCCTCGTCCGCTACAGCTTTCCAGAGGAAAGCCATGTTCTGGACTATGCCTACCCGCCACTGCTGGCAACCATGGGGCTATTCTTCAGTTTCCTGCTTACCGG
>JAGMCC010000277.1 GCA_023129355.1 Dehalococcoidia bacterium
CTAGCTCGTGGAAACAGGTTGAGCAGATAATCGACTCCGCCTTGGCCGAGGACCTCGCCTCCAGCGATGTCACCACCGAGGCGCTCATCCCCCCCGACCTTGAGGGGAGAGCGTCTATACTGGTCAAGGGCGATGGCGTGCTGGTGGGAATGGGAGTGACCCAAGTTGTCTTTCGGCAGGTTGACCCTGCTTTGCGGGTAGAGGTGCTGATCCAAGACGGCGCCAGGGTTCGAAGCGGGGATGTGGTAGCAACTATCGAGGGGAAGGTGGCAAGCATGCTCAGGGCGGAGCGGACGGCGCTCAACTTCCTTTGCCACCTGAGCGGCATCGCAACAGAGACGGCACGCTACGTTGCAGCGGTAGAGGGCTGTAAGGCTCGGATCACCGATACCAGAAAGACTACCCCGGGGATGAGAATGCTCGAAAAGTACGCGGTACGCATGGGCGGGGGGCAGAGCCACCGCCTGCACCTGGGCGATTGGGTGCTTATCAAGGATAATCACCTGGCGGCGCTCCCCGCCGTCGGGCTTAAAGAGGCGATTGAGCGGGCACGTCAGAGTTCCCCTCTTAAGGTAGAGGTAGAGGTGGGCAGCCTTGCTGAGGCCGAAGAAGCGCTGGATGCCAGAGCCGATATTATTATGCTTGATAATATGGCGGTTGAAGAGATAAAGCGGGTGGTTAAGCTTGCCCGGGGGCGTGCCCTGATCGAGGCATCCGGTGGCATCAATCTGGAAAATGTGCTTCAGGTTGCTGAGGCTGGCGTCGACCTGATTTCTGTTGGCGCCATCACCCATTCGGCAAAGGTCCTGGACCTGAGCCTGGAGCTCGAGACCAAGCGCTGAATTAAAATGGCCTATGATACCATAATCTCCGATTGGAACGGGACAATAATAAAGAATAGGGACGAAAAACCCATTCTTGAGACTATAGCAATAGATCTTTTTAAGGCTTCTATTCCTTTTCATTTAGTCAGGGCAGCTCGCCTGCTCAACGTTAGAGCGGAATTGGAAAGCTTATACTGGCAAGGACGTCAGGACACCGAGTTTGATTTCATCGAAGAGATGTTTAAAATTTACAATCGAGGAG
>JAGMCC010000278.1 GCA_023129355.1 Dehalococcoidia bacterium
CCCTTCCCGGTATTCTTTAAATAAGAGCCTCTCGCGCTCATCGAAGGGGGTTTGCTGTTTTTCCTGTTTGATGGTGCTGTCGAAAAGATCGCACCTGCTGCCATAGAAAGTGGGTGCTTCGCCGGGTATTTCCAATCGACTTATGGTGCAGTTATTGTCGCATATCTTGCAGATGAAGGTGGAAAGGGTATGATCGCTCTCAATGACTTTTTGGAAGCCCTTAAAATTCGACCTTTTTCGAACCTTCGATGGCTGACTTTTTGCCGGCCCCTCATATTCATGAGCAATACGGCTGGTTTCGATATTCAAGCTTTTTTCTTCCAGCTCCTCCTTGGCCAGCAGAGCTGCCCCTATTGCGCCGCTGACCTCCTTGTGCTCTGGCACGATTATGCTCTTACCCTGGAGCGCCTGCTTAAAGGCGGAGACAATGGCGTCGTTGTAGAATACTGCCCCGGTCAGTATTACTTTATTGCCCAGTTTCCTCGTGCCCACCACCTTGGAGAGGTAATTCCCGGCAATGGAGTTAGCAAGGCTGGCGGTGATCACCTGCAGGGGCACGCCTTCCTGTTGGGCCGAGGCAACAGCCTGTCCCATGAAGGCAGCGCACCTCGATCCCAGATCGATGGTATGGGGCGCCTGGAATGCCAGAGCGGCGAAATCGCCGTTATTCACCGAAACACCGAGTTGTTCCGCCAGCTCATCGATGAAGCTTCCCGTTCCCGCAGCGCATGCCTTGTTCATCTGGTAGTCAACGACAACGCCGTTTCGCTTGATCACCAGCTTGGAGTCCTGGCCACCGACCTCGATGATATCCGCATCAGGGTCTATATCTACGGCAGCCCGTGTCTGCGCCGTGATCTCATTCTTTATCAGGTCGGCGCCGATAAAGCTGCCCACCAGATATCTCCCCGAGCCGGTAACGCCCACCCCGGCGATACTGACCTTGTCCCCAATGTCACGGTGCAGGTTTCTGAAGACCTCGGTGACGGCATCAATAGGCTTTCCTGCGGTCATGAGGTAATTCTTTGCCATGACCCTTGTGCCTGACTGGTCGAGGACAACTGCCTTGGTGCTGGTAGAGCCAA
>JAGMCC010000279.1 GCA_023129355.1 Dehalococcoidia bacterium
TCGAACCGACACGGGAGTCGCCCCCCAACGGTTTTTGAGACCGTCGCGTCTACCTGTTCCGCCACTTCGGCTTTTCGTCCGCTAACTTCCTAATGCTCCGCCCGCTGCTTCTGGTGCCGAGAAGTCGAACTGCTGACATGCGGATTTTCAGTTAGCGCGTCCCATCCCCTGCACTCGTGTAGAATAGCATATTGTCAGCTTCTCAGTCAAGAACGATTGTATTTGGTGATGTCAGCCCAGGTAGTATGGCGTGGACGGACCTTAAACCAGAAGATAACAGCAGGCAGATAATAATGTCTTCAGCAACTAGAAATGTCCCTTCAGGGTAGTATTGCAGTCGGGGCATTGACCGGCATACCAGTCGACACCGCAGCCACATTTGGGACAGCGCCACCTCTCCTCCTGCTCTTTAACCCAGGCATCAATACCGATCTCCTGCTGGCACCTGATATTGTCCAGGACCTCACTATGGTGGCGGAAGCCATCGTTATTAAAATCGATAATCTGCTGACAGGGAAAATCAGCGCACTGCGCGCAGTGGGCCAACCCTTTCTCCAAGGCGCATGCCCGCAGGTTGCACTCGCGACACACGATAGCTCTTACGTCTGAGAGACAACCCTCACAGGTAAGGTCCTTTACCTCAACCGGATGCCCTAGATATTCGGCGACACCCCCGGCGATCATCTCCAGGAGCTGGGGATCACCCCTTCTAACGGCGGCAATGATTGAGCAGGCACCGCAATAGAGCCCGCAGGGCGCTGCTAGCTCTTTATAATACTTTCGTTCCGAGCTTGTCATCGAGAACTACTTTCTTGAACTTTTTAAACTGAACCGCCCTTACCAGGAAACCGAGCCAGTGTAGTATCTATAACGTCGAGCATCTCAATTAATTAATTCTGCTATGCTCTTTACGATTTGCCCATATCCTTCATGAATATAGATTCCCATTTGTGCGATTAGCGAATATGCCAAACCAAATTGTGCCAGTGCAAAGCCTGCTATTGCGAACTAGCTAATGCTGATTACCCCTATTCCGAATAGAGACAACGTAAAAATGCCGCAGGCAAATGGCCCTATGG
>JAGMCC010000028.1 GCA_023129355.1 Dehalococcoidia bacterium
CCCTGCTGGCATAGATGGCGCGCGCCACCTTTTCCTCATTGAAAGCCCATAGCTCCTCAAGGGAGCCGCCGCCGCGTGCCAGTATCACCAGGTCGATGCCCTCGGTATCGTTAATGGTATTAAAGGCTTGAACGATGCCCGTCGCCGCACCATCGCCCTGCACCGGGGTCGGGGAAAGAACCAGCTCCACCAGAGGATAACGCCTGCTTATTATATTGATGATATCATGCAAGACGGCGCTATCGGGCGAGGTGACCACGCCGATGCGTTGGGGAAAGGGGGGCAGCGCCCTCTTGCGCGCCGGCTCAAAGAGCCCCTCTTCCGCCAGTTTTGCCTTTAGACGCTCAAACTCAAGGTGAAGGATGCCCATCCCTTCAGGCTGCACCACATCAACGTAGAACTGGAGGGCGCCGGAGACTTCGTAGATGGAGATGCGACCGTGCGCGACGGCCGCCATCCCATTTTCTAAGGTGAGGGCCAGCCGGGCACGGTGAAACAGCACACACCTCAACTGGCTGACCTCGTCCTTGAGGGTGAAGTAGAGGTGTCCCGCCGTCGACTCCGACAGATTGGAGACCTCGCCGCTTATCCAGAGGTCGGCAAGCATGCTATCGGCCTCCAGAAGTTCCCTGAGGTAGCCAGTTACCTCGGCTACGGAATAGATCTTCATCTAGCCCGCCCTTTCAAGGTATTCGCCGGTGCGCGTATCGACACGAACGATATCACCATTATTTACGAAAAGGGGGACCTGGATGGTGATGCCAGTTTCCAGCGTGGCGGGTTTGCTCCCTGCTACCGCCGTATCCCCCTTAAATCCGGGGCCAGTTTCCACAATCTCAAGCGCCACTGAGTTGGGAAGCTCCACGCTTATCGGCTCGTCATTGTAAAAGAGCAACTCCAGGGACATCCCTTCCTTGAGGTAGTTAGTGGCGTTGCCGAGCTGCTCCTGATTGAGCATGGTCTGATCGTAGCTTTGCACATCCATGAAGTAATAAAGGCCGCCGTCGCTGTAGAGGAATTGCACCCCGTGGCGGTCTAACCTCGCTCGGGGGAATTTCTCGCCTGCCTGGAAGGTGCGATCGATGGTGTGGCCTCCGCGAATATCGCGAAGCTTCAGCCTGACCTGGGCACTGCCCCGCCCTATCTTGATATGCTGCCAGTCAAGGATTTGGTAAAGCCCTTCCTCCAGCTCGATGGTGATGCCTTTTTTGAGCTCGCCGGTGCTTATCATTTTTTCGCTCCTTTTATAGGTAATCTTCTTTGTTAGATCACTTGCCACTGGTGGCGGTCTGGTTACCAACTAAAGTAACAGGCTCAAAATGGTTGAAAGTAGCGCTACCGCTATTCCTAGTAGTAGTCCGTATAACACCGTTTCCTCTCGTATAGTCCAAAATGCCATCAGCGTGTGGAATCCTCCGCTAGGCATCTCAACTCCTAAGATGGTATCGCCTCCGAACCCGAGCATGCGGTCTCCTATCTCCTTTTCCCATGGTGGGTCCCCCTGTGTCATAAGTGGCACTTCGATCTCCTGTGCAGTTCGCATCCCGTTCTCAAACATTATGAACCACGTTAGCTTTTTCTCTGGTACCCTCGGCGCTACACATTTGACCGTCAGCTTAAAATTTGGCTTAGTATATTTTAGAAAAGGTAGACAATGAATACGCCGTAGCCACCAATTCATAGGCTCGGCTCTCAAATCGTAGTAATGATGGGGCGGTATGCCCGGCCAACCTACCGTCTGTATTCGGCTAATGGTAATCCCCCCCAACCTAACTCTTCTCTATTTCGCCTTAGTCTACCTTCTTTGCCTTAGAGAGCACCTTAACTCTACCCTGCTCTAAAACCACCACATCCTCGATCCGCACTCCGCCCCAGCCATTTATATACACGCCCGGCTCGATGGTGAAGACCATGCCCTCGGCCAGCACGTCTTCGGAGCCTCTCCCCAGCCGCGGCGCTTCGTGGGCGGACAGCCCGATGCCGTGCCCCAGTCCATGCCCGAAATTCTCCCCGTAGCCTCCCTGTTCGATAACCGTCCTCGCCAGGCTGTCTGCCTGCTCCCCACTCATACCTGCCTCGATGGTGGCGATGGCGGTAAGCTGGGCACCGAGAACAAGGTCATATATTTTACCAAAGTTTTTATCCTCATTTCCCATGCAGATGGTTCTGGAGAGATCGCTCGAATAGCCATTAACGCGAGCCCCTACGTCGATGACCACGGGCTCGCCGGGGAGCAGGGCGCGGTCAGTGGGCTGGTGGTGCGGAAGGGCGGAGTTAGGGCCTGAGGCTACGATGACGTCGAAGGGGACGTTTTCGCTGCCCTTTTCCCTCAGAGACTTCTCGATTTCCCATGCTGCCTCTTTCTCGGTCATCCCGGGATGGAGCAAGGACGAAAACTCCTCAAAGCTGGCATCTGAGATATCCACTGCCTTCATGATAAGCTCCCTCTCCTCATCATCCTTCACCGCACGCAGCGACTCCACGATTCCCTCGGTGGGCACTATTTCGCTCTTTTCGCCTTTGGCCGCCACCAGCTTTCGATAGGTAGCGAAAGATAGGTCGTTCGCCTCCACCCCGACCCGTTTCACCTCAAGTGAGGATAGAAGGTCGGGGAGCCATCTCGGAGGGTCTCCCTCAGTTTGAAAGAGTTCAAAGCCTGGTGCCTGGCTTTTTGCCTGCTCGACATAGCGAAAGTCGGTAGCCAATATGGCGCTCTGCTCCGATATAAGGAGGAAGCCCGCCGAGCCGGTGAACCCGCTGAGGTAGCGGCGATTCTCCCCCTGAGAGATGAGGATAGCGTCCAGCCCCTCCTCCCCATTTTCGAAAAGCCTCTGACGCAGCCTCTCCAGGCGATAGGTCATTTACTCTCTTTCAATTCGGCGACCAGTATCTCCAGGGCGTCGATATACCCCTGACCGCCTTTACCGCTGATCTGCTTACGGGTGATGGGCTCGATCACCGACTTTCGCCGCCACTCCTCGCGGGCGTGGATATCTGAGAGGTGCACCTCGATCACGGGGAGGGCGCTGTCTTCGAGGGCATCCCGCAGCGAGAGGCCATAATGGGTGAGCGCCCCGGGGTTGACGATGATACCCGCTGCTTCTGGGGCCTCGGCCTGGATAAAGTCGATGAGTGCCCCCTCGCTGTTTGACTGGAAGGCTAAAATTTCAGCACCCAGTTCCCGGGCCCTTTTTACCACCATGGACTCGAGCTCCTCGAGGGTCTGATCCCCGTACATTGAACGATTTCTCTTGCCCAGCATGTTCAGATTGGGCCCATGTATGAGAAGTATTTTCGTACTAATCCCCTTCTTTCTTCGCTCTGGGGTGGGCTGCCAGATATACCTTCCGCGCCTGGCTCTGGGTGACATGGGTGTAGATCTGGGTAGTTGAGAGGTTGGCGTGCCCGAGGAGCTCCTGAACCACCCGCAGGTCGGCGCCACCATCGAGGAGGTGGGTTGCAAAGCTATGGCGCACCATGTGGGGGAAAACCCTCTTATCAAGACCTGCCTCGAGGGCATACCTTGAGATTGCCTTCTGGAGAGAGCGCCTTGAGAGCCTTTTACCGTATCGATTGATAAATAGGGCTTCCGTCCTTGAATTGCCCAGGAGCTGCCTGCGACCTTCATTAAGATACATATCGATGGCGGAGGCTGCCGGCTTGCCGATGAGCACCATCCGCTCCTTGGCGCCTTTGCCCCAGACGCGAATCTCCCGCGCTTCGATATTAATGCTTACCAGGTCGAGCCCCACTATCTCGCTCACCCTGAGCCCGGAGGCGTAGAGGAACTCGAGCATCGCCCTATCTCGCTGCCCCTGAGGGGTGGTGGTATCGGGCGTCTCCAGGAGTTGGGTGACCTCGTCGCTGGACAGGAAGGAGGGGAGCCTCTTTTCAAGCTTCGGCGAGGATACGGTGAGCAATGGGTTTGAGGATATGAAATTCTGTTGCATCAAATAGCCATAAAAGGAACGGAGTGCGCTCAGTTTGCGGGACACGCTGGATTTTTCAAACCCCTGCTTCTGCAGGGTGGCTATGTAACGGCGCAGCAGGTAGCGATCCACCTCCTCCAGCGTGGCCACATTCTCCGTATTAAGGAACTCCAGGAAGTGGCGCAGGTCATGGGTATAATTGCGCACCGTATATGGTGAGGCATGGCGCTCTACCTCAAGATAGCGGATGTAGTTATGAACCAGCCTCTCTATACTTTCCCTGCTTTGAATTAGGGGGATCATACCTTGAGCGCCTCCCTCTCCACCTCATCTAATCTGCTGCTGAACTCACATTTTATACATCTTGCCATCGTCTTGCCCCGCATCACCAACAGCCCACCGCACTGGGGACAGGGCTGCGGTATGGGCCTATTGCTGGTAGTGAAATCGCAATCGGGATAGCCTGTGCAGCCGTAGAAGGTACGCTTTTTCCTGCTCTGCCGCACCACTAATTCGCTGCCGCACTTGGGGCAGGTGACGCCGATTTTTACCAGGAGAGGTTTTGTGTTCTTGCATTCTGGGTAGCCTGAGCAGGCCAGAAACCTTCCATAGCGCCCCAATTTAATCACCATAGGTCTGCCGCATAGTGTACAGACCTCATCCGTGGGCTCGTCCGCTATCTTGACCCTTGCCATCTGTTGTTTTGCTGCCTGCAGCGTCTTTTCAAATGGGTCATAAAATTCCTCGAGGAAGGGAACCCACTCCCTCTTCCCCTGAGCGATCCGGTCCAGCCCCTCCTCCATTTGGGCGGTGAACCCAAAATCGACGATGTCAGGGAAATGCTCGCAAAGTATGTCGCTTACCAGAAGGCCAATCTCTGCGGGGCAGAACCGCCCACCATCCTGCTCCACATAGCCCCGCTCCTGGATGGTGGCAAGGATGGGGGCGTAGGTTGAGGGGCGTCCGATTCCTCTCTCCTCCAGCGCCTTGACCAGGGTTGCCTCGGTGTAGCGATGTGGGGGTTGGGTGAAGTGCTGCTCGGGGAAGAGCTCCAAAAGCTTCAGGGGCTCACCATTCGCTAGCTCAGGAAGGGGAGCCTTCTCCTTTTCATCCTCAGCCTCATCCCTCCCCTCGCTATAGAGGATGGTGAAGCCGGGGAATTTCATAGTGGAGCTGGTAGCCCTGAGGAGGTATGAATTTTTACCTTTTTCGCGCTTCGCCTCTATATCTACCGCGGTGGTATCCAGTAAGGCGGCGGACATCTGGCTGGAGACCATCCGCTTCCAGATGAGTTCATAGAGCCTGAATTGGTCCCTGGTGAGATAGCCTTTAATCGCTTCAGGTTCCCGCCGTATCGAGGTAGGCCGGATGGCCTCATGGGCTTCCTGGGCTCCCTTCGCCTTCTTACGGAAGATGCGAGGGTGTGGTGGCAGGAACTTAGCGCCATATTTTCCCTTGATGTAGGCGCGCGTTTCCGTCAGGGCCAAGGGGGCTACCCTTACCGAATCAGTGCGCATATAAGTGATCAGCCCCACCGATCCCTCCTTGCCTATTGGTAAGCCCTCGTAGAGCTGCTGGGCGAGGGCCATGGTGCGCTTGGCGCTGAGGCGAAGCTTGCGCCACCCCTCCTGCTGGAGGGTGCTGGTGATGAAGGGGGGCGCTGGCTGGCGAGCCACCTCCTTCTTTCGCACTTGGGCCACGGTGTAGCTCGCATGCTTAAGCTGGGAGACAATACTTTCAGCCTCCTCCCGGCTGCTAATATCAATCTTTTTGCCATCCGTAAAACCGAGAAGAGTGGCAGTGAAGCCCTCTTTTGTGGCGATCTTCTCGAGATGGGCATCGATGGACCAGTACTCCTGGGGAATGAAGCCCTGGATCTCCCGTTCTCGGTCAACGATCATTCTCAAGGCCACCGATTGAACCCTTCCTGCGGAAAGTCCGCGTCTCACCTTTTGACCGAGGAGAGGGCTTATCTTATAGCCGACCAGCCTGTCGAGAATGCGGCGCGCCTGCTGGGCATGAACCAGGTCCATGTCGATCTCCCTGGGATGGCGGAAAGCTTCCGCTACCGCTTCCTCGGTAAGCTCATGGAAAACCACCCGCTTCAGTGTCATGCCTTCCAGCTTGGCAGCCTGAACCAGATGCCAGGAGATGGCCTCGCCCTCGCGGTCGGGGTCGGTGGCGAGATATACCTCGGCAGCCTTCTTCGCTGTCTCCCTTATTTCTTTAACCACTGCCCTCTTCTCATTGGGAACCTCATACTTGGGGTTGAAACCTTCCTTCACATCTACCCCCAACCATTTCTTGGGCAGATCTCGCACGTGTCCCACCGAGGCTTTCACGCTATAGCCACTGCCCAGCACCCTGCTTACCGTCTTCGCCTTAGCCGGAGATTCGACAATGACCAACCTTTTTGCCATTATTCCACCTTAATCCGGTAGTCCTCCCTGGCCTCCCGGGCAATGATATAGTTCATGCCGCCAACCTGCTTTACCATCCCCTTAAGCTCCATCATCGCCAGGGTGCTCGAGACCGTTGCGATGGGGAGGCGCGACTGGTGTCCTACCTCATCGATGTGGGTTGGCTCTGGGGAGAGATTTCGTAAAATTTGCAAAATAGTGGACTCGGTCTTAGTGGCGGGAACAAGCTCCTTCACCTCAACCTGTTGCACTGCCATAGTGAGGTTGAGTTCCTCAAGGATGTCATTGGCTCCCAATACCAGCTTCGCTCCCTCCTGGATCAATCTATTGGTTCCCCGGCTCGCCGAGGAGAGCACGCTTCCAGGAACGGCGAAGACCTCGCGGTTTTGCTCCAGGGCATGGCCTGTGGTGATCAGGGCACCGCTCCCCTTCCCAGCCTCCACCACCATAACCCCCAGGCTCAACCCGCTCATTATCCTGTTTCTTAGGGGGAAGTTCTCCCGCCTGGGAGGGGTGCCCAGGGGAAACTCGCTCACCAGTGCCCCACGCTCCATAACGTCGCGCGCCAGTTTCACGTGATCTCTGGGGTAAACAATGTCGAGCCCGCAACCGAAGACAGCGATGCTCCGTCCCCCGGAATCCAGCGCAGCGCGGTGAGCGGTGGCATCGATCCCTTTAGCCAGGCCGCTAACGATGGTGATCCTGTTTCGCGCTAGATCGCCCACGATCTGTTCGGTAACCTCCCTCCCGTAGTAGGTAGGGCGACGGGTGCCCACCACAGCCAGTGACCAATCATCCTCAGGGGCAAAACGTCCCCTAATATAAAGCACGGGGGGAGAGTCGTATATCTCCTTCAGTCTAGAGGGGTAGGCCTCATCTTGCCAGATGAGCACCGTTACCTTGTAACGCTCCAGCTTCTCCATCTCGGCATCGAGTGAGATCTTGGAGCGCCTTTCCATGATCGATTCGATTGATCGGTTATCGAGCCCAGCTATCTCGAGCTCGGTGGCACTAGCCTGCCAGGCCCGCTCCATCTCGCCGAAATACTGTTTCAGCCGGGACAGCCGGGCTCGCCCGATCCCGGGAATAAGGGTGAATCCTACCCAGTACTTAGTGTCGCTCATAAGTTAGATTATTGTAGCACAGTAGTTAAGGTTAGCCAAATACCCCTGCGGCAGGAAGTAGGGGATTATAGGGGATTATGACTAGATAGCGCTAAGGGTGGTGAGGAATTATGGGTTTTCCTGAAGATATCCTAATGGCAAGGGCGAGGTTTGTTTTAGTTTGGCGACGTAGTCCTTGTTTTCTGCCTCCCAATTCTTGAGCACGCCATGCCCCATCTGCCTGAGGCGGAAGTTCATCCACTGCCCCTTAAGGAACAGCTTGGTCATATTGACCCGAGAATAGTAGTTTCTCAGTGCTTGTACGGTTTGGCGCTGCATCTCCAGGGGCGACAGATTGTCAGGCCAGTGGACCACATGGCCGCCATCGAATAATCTCCAGTCGGTGGGAAACTTGTCGGTGATGAATCGGCCGCTGCCCTTTACTGCGGTATAAAGCTTGCTGCCTAGGATGGGGACTAGAATGCAGAGCTGAAGGCTGTCTATTCCCAGTCTATGGTAGATATCGGTATAGCCGTCTGATATGAACATCCCGTGTATCTTGATACCATACTTATGGAGTATCTTGATGCAGGAACTAATGTCCTCCGGGGTCTGCTTTTTATTGTAGCTCTTCAGCACCTCCGGGTTTAGAGACTCGAAGCCGATACATAATTGACTGCAGTTTGCCTGGGCCATCAGTGCCACCATCTCCTCGTCCTTGGCCACATCTGCTCTGACCTGGGCTATCCAGGGCGGGGTTATTTTGTTTTTTATCATTTGTTTTAGCAGTTCCTTGGTTCTCGGCTTATTGGCGTCGAAATTATCGTCGTAGAAGAAAATACGCCTGTGCTTGAACTGCGATATCTCTTCGATTACGCTCTCCGTGGAGCGGAACCGGTATTTCCTGCCGAACATAGCGGTTACGGAGCAGAAGGTGCAGTCAAAGGGGCAACCTCTGGATGTAGAAACCGGGGTGATCTGCAGTCGCTTTTTGGATATATCTACCCCATCTATTAGAGAGAAATCGGGGAATGGCAGGTCGTCGAGGTTTTCCACCCGACTGCCACTGATAATCTTCTCTCCGCCACTCTTGACCAGATCACAGATAACTGATTCTCCTTCCCCGGTTACCACATGATCTGCATACTGAGCTGCCTCCTCGGGGAGAAAGGTGGCGTGGCTGCCTCCGATGATTACCCTCCCCCTGGGATTGAGCTGCCTGAATTTTTCGGCTATCTTATAGCCACGTGGGGCGGTGGATGTAATCATCGAGATGCCGAGAATATCCGAGTCTTTAATCTGGGAGTAGTCGATCTCTTTGATGTTCTCGTTATAGACGGTTACATCATGCCCCTCGTTTTTCAGTATGGTGCCGAGGTAGATGGGTCCTAGGAGGGGTAGGTGTTTAACAACAGCGCTGTAAAAATTATAGAAGGGCGTCTTTGGCTCCACTATGGAGATCTTCATATTTTCCTCCAGGTTCTTTGGCTGAATTGGTGCATTATAACACAGTATCCAATCACTGGCAAGCTCCCTTCCTCGTACTACCCGATACGCTCTACCAATCGGAGTCTGTATTCATGTGGCATATCCGGGTGGTCTCTTCTGACGTAACGCAGTGTTGGAAAAAAGAGGGAAGGGCTGTCGACACTGGCCCTAAGATGTAACATTCATTCTAATGCCACGACTGCAAAGGGAGAAAGGGTGAAAAATAGGGCAGGGACGGATTATTAACGTTGGCATGATGCAATTAGCGCCTCGTTTTAGCTCGGCAACTGTAGAGGGCAAAAGACAGCGGAGAGGGTGGGATTCGAACCCACGGTCACCAAAGGCGACACGCGCTCTCCAGGCGCGCCTGATCGGCCACTCCAGCACCTCTCCGCAAAAAGAAGCGATACTGCTTGACGATACAACCAGGGCTAAAAAAGCGGAGAGGGTGGGATTCGAACCCACGAGGGGTTTCCCCCTACGCGCTCTCCAGGCGCGCCTGATCGGCCACTCCAGCACCTCTCCGTGGTTGAAAGAATACGTTATATTTCAGTCAGTTTGCCCGATTCTGGGTCGAATTCAACAACTATAATATCATTAAGAAGGTGTCGATTAGTGCGTTTGTAGTATTGAGCCAGGGTCTCTTGTCTTCTTGGATGAGTGTTCTTCTGTATTACTAGAAGTCTCTTTTTGTTGTGAGGCACGAGAGAGAGGTAAAATATAGCTTGATTACAAAAAGCCATTTTCGCACTTGGGATGTTGCCTGTTTCAGTCCACGAAATAGCCTTGCACTCTACAACGTATTTAGAATCCACTGACACTAGGTCAAATTTATGGTCTTTTGGAGGATTACCGATCGAAATTGGATATTCTTTAAGGAATTCAACTCCATAACGTTTAGCCAAAGCATGGCTGACTTTTTCTTGGAATACACGTCCTTTTGCTGGATTTTCTCTGTTATCCCAAGGCATTGCTTTGTTTCCCCCTTACAAGTAGATGTTAAACAGCGGAGAGGGTGGGATTCGAAC
>JAGMCC010000280.1 GCA_023129355.1 Dehalococcoidia bacterium
TCATGAAGATAGCCCATAGTGGGCACGAACCCGACGGAGCCGGTGAGCTTGCCCCGCTCGGCTTTCATGGCGGCGATGGTTTCCACAACCTTCATGTTGTTTATAGAGGGCTAAGGTAATTTCAGGCTGACTTACTTTTTACGAAGGTTAGCGATGAATTCATTAAGCGTTGTGGCACTCAAGGTCATTGTCTCCAGGGTGCCCCGAGAGCCCAGCTCTACTGCTACTCTGGATATGGTGGCGTCGTCCGGAGCATCCAGGATGTTCACGAAATCATAGGGGCCGAGGAGGGCATATTGGCCGATTATCCTGGCTCCCATCGCCTCTACCTCCTTATTGACCTCCTTTATCCGCTCCGGCCGCTCTTTTATGGTCTTTCTCCCCCACACGGTTAGCTTGGTGAGCATTACATATGTTGGCATCTTACCTCCTTTCAGCTATGGGTTTCGGGTATCTCTACCCTTCAGCGATGTCTATTCTATCAGCTCTGGGGTTGAGCTTCAATCAGGGCCAGGATTTTTCGTCCGTCTCGGCCCCAGGTTAATTAATCAATGTCCGCTCTATCAATATTGGGATTAGTCTTCAATTTGAGCCAGGATGGAGTCGTCCATCTCGTAGCTCTGTTTCTGGGTGGGGAAGGCTCCTGCCTTAACATCGGCGATGTAATCGCTGATGGCGGTGGTGATTGCCTCATTCAGCCTGGCGTATTGCTTGGCATGCTTGGGGACGAAATCGGTGAACAGGCCAAGGATGTCGCTGACTACCTGCACCTGGCCGTCACAGTGCTTGCCAGCGCCGATGCCGATGGTGGGCACCGCCACCCGCTCGGTGATTAATTTGGAAAGGGGTGCAGGAATACACTCGAGGACGATAGAAAAGGCACCGGCCTCCTCCAGTGCCTTGGCGTCGTTGAGCAGGCGCACCGCCACCTCCGGGGTCTTTCCCACCACTTTGTAGCCACCGAGCTGGTGCACCGACTGCGGTGTGAGCCCGATGTGGCCCTGAACGGGGATGCCACATGCCACCAGCCTGCTTACCTTCTCGGCGACCACCTC
>JAGMCC010000281.1 GCA_023129355.1 Dehalococcoidia bacterium
ACGGTAAATATCCCGGATACCGTTGGCTACACCACCCCTGAGGAGTTCAGCCGCCTGCTCAGTGGTATATTTGAGCACGTGCCCAATATCCATCAGGCGGTGGTCAGCGTTCACTGCCATGATGACCTCGGGCTGGCGGTGGCTAACAGCCTGGCAGCGCTGGATGCGGGCGCCCGCCAGGTGGAGTGCACCATCAATGGCATTGGCGAGCGAGCGGGAAATGCCTCGCTGGAGGAGATCGTGATGGCGCTGCGGACCCGCAAGGACTTCTTCGACCTGACCACCAATATCGATACCTCCCAGATTTATAAGACCAGTCGCCTGGTGAGCGAGCTCACCGGCTTCTCTATCCCGCCCAATAAAGCCATCGTGGGGGCCAACGCCTTCCGCCATGAGGCGGGGATTCATCAGGATGGTATCATTAAGGAGCCAACCACCTATGAGATTATGGATGCCCGCTCCATCGGGTTGCCCTCAAGCACACTGGTGCTGGGCAAGCATAGCGGGCGCCACGCCCTGAAAGCTAGGCTGGAGGAGCTGGGCTATGGCCTTAGTGAAGAGGACCTCGATCGTGCCTTCTCTGACTTCAAGGAGCTTGCCGACAAGAAGAAGGAGGTCACCGACCGCGACCTCGAGTCCCTGGTGGCCGAGGAGATGCGCACCATATCGGAAGCCTACCATCTGGAGCAGGTGCAGGTCTCCTGCGGCGACCGGAGCGTGCCCACGGCCATGGTTAAGCTCGTCGCCCCCGATGGCCAGGTGCTGGCCGATGCTGCTCTGGGGGCGGGGCCGGTGGACGCCGTATATCAGGCGATCAATCGCCTGGTAGGCGTTCCCAATAAACTCATTGAGTTCAGCGTCACGTCGATCACCGAGGGCATCGATGCCATCGGCGAGGTGACCATCAGGATCGAGAGTGAGGGCCGTGTCTACACCGGTCGGGGTGCCGCCACCGACATCATCGTCGCCTCAGCCAAAGCATACATGAACGCATTAAATCGGCTTCTGGCGGCGAAGGGCAAAGAG
>JAGMCC010000282.1 GCA_023129355.1 Dehalococcoidia bacterium
TGCCCAGGGATTTGCTCATCTTCTCCTCGCCGAGCTGCATGAGCCCGTTGTGAAGCCAGTACCTGGCAAAGGGGCTAACGCCAGTGAAGGCCTCCGACTGGGCGATCTCGTTCTCATGGTGGGGGAAGATGAGGTCCTGCCCGCCGCCGTGAATATCGATAGTCTCGCCCAGGTATTTCAGGGACATGGCGCTGCACTCGATGTGCCAGCCGGGCCTCCCTGGACCCCAGGGGCTTTCCCACTGTGGCTCGCCGGGCTTGGCCGCCTTCCAAAGGGCGAAGTCCATAGTATGCTCCTTTTCGTTCCCGCCTTTCTCCACCCTGCATGCTTCGGCCGTCATGTCGCTGAGGTCTCGGTGGCTGAGCTTACCGTATTGGGGGAAGCTCCTCACCCGAAAATAGACACCGCCCCCCGCCTGATAGGCGTGCCCCTTATCGACCAGGCCCGCAATGACCTCGATGATTTTGGGGATTTCTTCAGTCGCCCTGGGGTAAATATCGGCTCTTTTCACATTTAGGGCATCCATATCGAGGAAATATTGTGCGATGAACCCCTCGGCAAGCTCCGAGGTGGAAAGCCCTGATTGACTGGCGCGGGCGATAATCTTGTCATCGACATCGGTGAAGTTCTGCACGTACTTCACCCGGTAGCCACAAAACTCAAGATACCGCCTGATGACGTCGAAGAGGATATAGCTCATGGCGTGCCCGATGTGGCACTCGCTATAAGGGGTGACCCCGCAGACATACATCTTTACTGTGTCGCCCACGGGGGTAAACTCCTCTTTTCGACCTGAGAAGGTGTTATAGATTTTCATTTTTTCTAGATTTTTCGACCAGAGCAACCGCGTGAGTGGCGATACCCCTTCCCTCTCCGAGAAAGCCCAGGCCCGCCGAGGTAGTAGCCTTCACCGAGACCTGGTCTTTAGCGATGCCCAGGGCCGCGCAAATGTTGCGGCACATTTCATCGATGTAATCTGCCAGCCGGGGCTGCTCACAAATGATGGTGGCATCAATGTTTTCGAT
>JAGMCC010000283.1 GCA_023129355.1 Dehalococcoidia bacterium
GGGGAAGGCGCGATTAAAGAGGGCGCCGTGGTCATCGAGCCCACCAGTGGCAATACCGGGATCGCCCTGGCCTTTGTCTGCGCCGCCAGGGGCTATCGATTGATCCTCGCCATGCCCGATACGATGTCCCTGGAGCGCCGCAGGCTGCTTAAGGCTTTGGGGGCGGAGTTGGTCTTGACACCGGGAGAGGAGGGGATGAGTGGGGCGATCAGGGAGGCGGAGAGGTTGGCGAAGAGTATTCCCCATTCCTTTATGCCCCAACAGTTCCGAAATCCCGCCAATCCGCGGGTTCATCGCGAGACCACCGCCGAGGAGATCTGGAGGGATACTGAGGGGCGGGTGGATATTTTGGTTGCCGGCGTGGGCACCGGTGGGACGATCACCGGAGTGGCTGAGGTCATTAAGCAGAGAAAGCCGGCCTTTCAGGCCATTGCTGTGGAGCCGGCTACCTCGCCAGTCCTCTCCGGGGGGAAGGCTGGCACCCACCAGATTCAGGGCATCGGCGCGGGATTTGTCCCTGAGGTTCTTAACTTGGCGCTCATTGATGAGATTATTCCGGTCACCGATGAAGATGCGGCGGTGACGGCACAGAGGTTGGCCAGGGAGGAGGGGATACTGGCAGGCATCTCCTCGGGGGCGGCTACCTGGGCCGCAATAGAGGTGGCGAAAAGAAGGGAAAGCAAGGGCAGGCTTATCGTGGTGATCCTTCCCGATAGCGGGGAACACTATCTCAGCACCGGACTCTTTGGAGGTAATGAAGTTGCCTAATCCCTTTGGCATCTTAAGAGAGGACCTGAAAACGGTTTTTGATAAAGACCCGGCGGCGAGAAGTCACCTGGAGGTCATCTGCTGCTATCCAGGGCTGCATGCCCTCTGGCTTCATCGGGTAGCCCATTTCCTCTGGCGGAGTAGACTCCGCCTCGCCGGCCGCTTGCTCTCCAACCTAAGTCGCTTCTGGACCGGGATCGAGATTCATCCCGGAGCCGCCATCGGCAGGAGGTTCTT
>JAGMCC010000284.1 GCA_023129355.1 Dehalococcoidia bacterium
CACAGCAGGTGGGGATGGGGCGTGACCTTTATAATGCTTTTACTCAGGCCAGGGAGGTCTTTGAGGAGGCAGACGATGCGCTGGGAATTCCTCTCTCTCGACTTTGCTTTGAGGGACCCGAGGAGGAGCTAGCGCAAACAGTTAATGCCCAGCCGGCGATCCTCACTGCGAGCATTGCCTGCCTGAAAGCCGCTGCCAGCGTAGCCGGTGGCCTGATCTGTCCCGCGTTTATGGCGGGGCATAGCCTTGGAGAGTATACCGCCCTGATAGCCGCCCAGGTGCTCGATTTCAGGGAAGCAGTCCGGCTCACCAGGCAAAGGGGGAGGTTGATGCAGGAGGCGGGGGAGAGGGAACCGGGGGGAATGGCGGCGCTCATCGGCCTCGACGAGTTATCGGTGGAGGAGATATGCCAGGAGACCGGGGCTCAGGTCTGCAACCTGAACTCCCCCACTCAGATCGTGATCGGCGGGTCGAGGGAGACGCTGGTTCGGGCTATGGACCTGGCCAGGGCCATGGGGGCGCGACACATCACGCAGCTTAAGGTTAGCGGTGCCTTTCACTCCTCCCTGATGCAACCCGCCGCTGAGGGAATGGCTCAGGCCATCTCCCAGCTTGACTTCCGCGACCCCAGCGTGCCCATTGTGGTCAATAGCACCGCTCAGCCAGTGACCACCGCCGCTGAGATTAAGCAGGAGCTCCTTCAGCAGCTCTCGAGTTGTGTCCAATGGCAGAAGAGCGTGGAGTATATGGTGGGCGCGGGAGTTTCCACCTTTATTGAGATCGGTCCCGGACAGGTGTTAAATGGGCTGATTAAAAGAATTAATCAGGAAGCGCAGATTCTAAATATCGAGGATATAAGCTCGATAAGGGTGATGAGCATCTAAACGCCCTTCATCTCATCTGCTAGACTGATTTCGCCATTGAGCATACCTGCTAGAACGATTGTCAAATGCTGTATTGTGGCTGGTGGTCCACACTTATATCCAAAGGGTAGGCGAGCTTT
>JAGMCC010000029.1 GCA_023129355.1 Dehalococcoidia bacterium
ATTGGGTATTTCCCACCCACCCGCCCTGATATGTTTTTTTGGGGGACACCCCCATGCCCCCGCCAGAGGGGATTCCCCTCTGGACACCCCTTTATAACACCCGCTCGCGCTAATATTTTTTGGGGGGGACTACCGTGTTTACTCCCTGAAGCCACCCCGGGCGCTCCTCGGCTTGTATTCCGATGCCTCGATGAGCAGCGCCAGGCTCATCAGGAAGTCATCGTGTCCCTCAGCGGGTGCCACGTAGAAATTCATCGTCTGGCTGGGGCGGAAGACGCTCTTTGCCCTCTCCATCTGGGTCCAGAACTGGCGATACTCCTCGGTGCCATCTGCGGCATACATCTTCACCCTTCCCGAATTTATCGCCGCCAGCAGGGCGAAGCCCAGCCGCGATTTGCTCTGCTGGGTGAAGAGGAATGGGGTAACGATGGAACGGCCCAGCGCCTTTTGCAGGAAGCTGGATACCCCGGCGCCCACGCCGGTGGCGTCCACCACCACCCGGCGGCATCCCCAGAGGTTCTTGAGCAGGTCCACAAGCTGGGGGTAGAGGGAAGTATGCGGTCTGCCAGTCCACCAGTAGTGCTCCACGATGTTTATCCTGGGTTGTTGGACCACCTCGTTACAGGTGGAAAAGTCCAGCTCCCCGATGGTGACCACGGTGGAATCCTGCCTCGGCTTTATGGCGCGCAGCATGGCGTCCTCCCCCTCCTCGGCCTCACCGGCCAGGTCTACCCCGGCAACATATATTTGCACTCCCTCTTTTCGAGCTCCCCCCTCATTCACTCCCCCAGGGGGGTAATGGCGGCGGCAGTGAGCCCCCTGGAGCTGAGCGCGCTGCTGAAGGCTGAGGAAGCCGCCCCCGCCGCGAATGGGGTGCAGGGCGTATTGCGTTTGAAACAGGGGATGGCTCTCCCCCAGGCGCGCTTTTTCGCCCTCAACATAACGCCGGTAGTCCGGGTTATACTTGGCTATCTCCTGCCAGTCGTAGCGGAAGTGCCTCCTAATGCCGTCCCTTCTCTCCAGCTCCAGGTTGGTCTGCTTCACCTCCTCAAGGAGGGTGGCATCGTCCCAGGTGGTTCCGTAATGAACCGCGGTCACATTGGTAGCTGAGCCCATGGGACGAAATTCCTTGGAATACTTCTCCTGGGAGACATCCTGGCTTTCATCCACCTCCAGCAGGATGTGGGCGGTGGCCCCCACCACATGGCTCGAATCGTCGGCGCTGAAGAATATCTGTCGTGCTCTGCCCAGCCGTACCATATAGCCCAGCTCGGCCACCCAGAATCCGCTGTAGCCAGCGTCGTTGAGCCGCTCCTTGAGCCGCATCATGCTGGTCACCGTCTGGGGCTTGAAGGTGGGGGAGCACTTGACCAGGTTGCCCCCCTTGCCCATAAACAGGGTGAGCAGCAGCACCTCGAGCTGAGCGGAGAGCTCGTTCTTCCCTCCTTGCCGCGCCATCTCTACGGAGAAGGTGAGTCCCCTATGGTTCATCACGCTATCGAGGATCGCCCTGCCCACCGCTGTTTGATAGGGCCTGAGCCGCTCCTTGATCATCTTTTCGTACTCTCTCCGAACGCAGTATCGGAGTCCGATATTTCATTCGGACTGACCGCATATTTTCTTTCAACGGTTTGCCCCGGTTTAAAATGTTTAAAAAATGCGCAGGAGTAGCTCGGCCACCACGAGGGCGATGAGGAGGAAGATGAGCCCATTGATTCTCCCTTTAACCTCCCGGGTCTCCCGCTCCATACTGCGGAGACGCTCCTCGACCAGCGCCCCGAAGGGGCACCCGGGTGACATTTCCAATGGGGAAAGCTCGCCCTTCCCCCTGACCCTGAGGAAGAGCTTTCGCATACTACCAGCCAGTTTTTTCGAGTTGTCGCTATCCATACTTTACCTCTCCGCCGTGATTAACTGGTTAATTGGTTAATTAGTTAATCGGTCACAATTCGATGGGTTGCACCCATCCTACTTTATCCCACCACAGACTGTAGGGTGGGTGCAGCGTAGCGTAACCCACCTCTGGCACTCGAAATGATGGTTGTGTCGCCCGGCGTCGGCCGACCTGTCGGCCTCTGTAGGGTGGGTGCAGCGCAGCGTAACCCACCTCTGGCACTGGGGCGAAGCCAGCATAACCCCGTACTCCGCTTTTGGATTTTGGTCATTCGTGCTTAGGATTTAGTGTATTGGGGGACACACCTCCCTAGGACGAGAAGTTCGAAAAGAGGGTGGCGCCGATCTCTTTAAGCACCCCGTCGATGGCCGAGGCCAGGTTATCCTGGGATTTCCTGGAGAGGCGGTACTCGGCGGTAACCGCCCTCACCAGGAGCTCCACAGCGCGCAGCATCAGCGGCATATTGTCCGGGTGCTCCGCCAGGGCGGTGGCAAGTTTCACCCGGAGTAAGGCGATCTCCTCATCAAGCCCCGCAATCTCCCTTGCCTCCGGGATAAGCACCCGCTCCGCCTCGCTCAACGCCCGGGCATAAAACCCTTGCTTCGCCCTTTTCCCGCCGCGGGCTCTCTTCTTATCCTCCCTTTTTGCCATCTTCACCCTCGAGGAGGTCAAGGGCTCCTTCTACCGAGTCGGCGGGAATCCGGGAAAGTGCTGCCACCAGGCCCAGAAGAAGGTACAGCGCCGCCAGCTCCCATTGCCTCGTCCTGAGCGCCCTCGCCAGTGTGGACATCTTCCCCCTCCTTTTCCCGCTTTTTCGCTTTTTCGCACTTTGCGGAAGTTCGGCAAGGTCAACCTTGGCAACATTATTATCTATAACATTATTAATAGTATTAATAGGCCGGTGAAAGGTCTATTGCCGGGTTGCCACCAGATGTCGCAGGATAAGAATGCTCATCAGGAGTGAGCCGAGGCAAACCGGCAGCCGCACCCCCAGCAGGTAGCCCGGGTTGAAGAATAGGTCGCTGGCCCACTCCTGCCCTTGAAATGTTTTGAATATTTCGAATATTTCGAATGTTTCGAAAAAGGCGAAGCAGGTGAAATAGAGGCTCTCGGTGAAAATTGCCCCGCTCAAAAGGGCCAGCGTGAGCGCCCCGATGCGCCTCCTCCTCACCGTGGTGCGGTAGCTGGCGAAGTAGCCAGCGTTGAACCCGCTGCTCAGGGCAGTGATTATGTATTGCGCCAGAACCAGGCTCGAGATCACCACACTCTCCTTAATTTGCCAACCGATGTGGAGCCAGAATAGCACATCCGTTCTACCTCTGTCAATAGGATTCTGTCACCCCTTAGCGCGAAGGGGCAGCGCGGCAATCCCCACGTCGTGACAGGAGTCACGACGCTACATTAGGAGCCAGAGTCCACCGCTGAGATTGCCGCGCCCCGAGAAGTCGGGGCTCGCAATGACAGAAAAAAAGGGCGGAGGGGTCCTCGCAAAGATGCCCTGCCAGGGGAGGGCGTTACAAAATATTATAAAAACGCACAACATTACTTGACAAAGTGCTGATAATGTGGTAGGATATACCCAAAATACCACACAGGGTATTGACATTGCGCTTATATTGAGGTATAAGATATAAACGTCAAAAGTGGTATTGACACTGCACCGAGACAGTGGTATAAGGACTAAACACCCCGGGGTGTTGGTTAATGAGCGTCATCAGCATCAGGGAGCGATCAAGGGGCTAGTGGCCGGCGGGTTCCGCATCGGCCTTGAGCCTTTTTATTTTGCCGAAATAAGAAAGCGGAGGTGATGTGTCACAAAGGTACCTGATGAGTGCGGGATATTGATAATGGGCGACCTGTGTATAGGGACTTGACAAATATGAAATAAGGGTGTAGAATACCCCAATTGTCGCCTTGAGAAAGGGGGGATGCTTATAGTGGTAGTGGAATAGCGAAAATAGATTGGCCGGGGAGTGCTGACGAGAAATGAGTTCGGTAAGGCGGCAGCGCTTCCCAGAGAAAGAGAGTTGAAACGCCCCGATTCGGGCAACTCTCATACAGGAAAGGAGTTGAGTAATGCATAAAGAACCAAGTTGGCGCGCCAAGGCAATGTACATAGTCTTTGCCTGCGCGCTTGTATTTGGCTTAGCTGGTGTAGTGGCGATACCCCAGCAGCCGGCGAAGGCAGACGCTACTAACTTCGCCATAACTGCTTCGCCGGATAAGGGTGCATCGTCGCTGGATGTCACTTTCAATGCAACTTGGACTGGCGGTGTAGGCGCGTTTAACATTTTGTATGTTTGGGGTGATGGCACGACAAATGGGTCATATACTGGCGTCTCCTCAGGCGACACGCGGCCGCACACCTATGCAAGCTCCGGCGTATTCAACTGCACGGCGACATTAACGGATACCAATGATTCGACCACTGATCAAGCCACAATCGAGATTGGTGTTGATCCCAAGCTGATCCCCTACATCGAGTATCCGGAGCCCGCAGCGCTGAAGGACGTCAAGGGCACAGTTCAGAAGTTGATCGTGGTGAACATACCCGGCGGTCCCTCGGAGCAGGACATTATAGACGATATCGCAGCCTGTCTCGCTACGGGCGGTGATCAGCCTAAGGATCGGGCCCTGTGTAGCGAGGAGGCACTGCATAGCTTCCAGCGGATAGAGGATGAGGTGGTTGAGTGGAATCTCATCCCCGGCCTGACGGCAGGCGGTGCTGACGCCGATGTATTTGATGGCGGCGGACCTACTTATCCGACCCCCGGTTCAGATCCACAGAACTGGATCGAGATCCACAAGCACACCGTTGGCGAGGCCATAGTCTGTGTCTGGCTGGATGAGGACCTCCAGGTGAACAGCGATGGGCTTGGTGACGCTAATGACGACAAGGACATTCAGATCTGCGTTGAGAAGAAGTGGGGCGAGATTCATCACACCCTGCTAGACCTTGATGCCAGCACACCGGCCTGGAACACGGTTACTGAGACCCTGATCTCCGGTGGAGTGGATGGTGATTGCGATAACCCGGAGCAGGTGGACGCTGGCACCCCGGGAACCCCGCTACAGGAGCAGGTGGCCGACTGGGTGTGGGCCCAGTTCCTGATGGAAGCCGACCCCGGCACGTTCGTAAGCAGGGCGGCGCACGCGGTGGTCCACTGGTGGCTGATCGAGGATAATGAGTTCAACCAGGCATACCTACGCGGTATTATGGCTGACCTTGGCAGCTACGACGACTGTTCCGGCTGCGGCGGCTATGCCGACTGGGTAGCGGAACCGGAGTATCTCATAGACAAGCTGGCATTCGATAATGTCACCGGTAGTGGTGGCCCGCAGGCTGCCAGTGACACCGAGTGGAAGAACCCCGTGACGGGAGTCGCTGATTTGGCCCCCGGTGTATGGGACCCACTCGCTCCTGTACCTACTAATGAGTCGAAGATAACTACCACGACGCAGGATAGCCTCCCCGGGGAGACCAGGGGCTTAGCCCTGGCCTGGCTGCATAACACCGGTGAGGACAAAGTGATCGTGGTTACCCTGGTGGAGTACCCCGATGAGTACGCCGGTGAGAACACGGTGTGCGTGGAGATCGGCAAGAAGCACTTCGGTGTGCCGCCACCTCCCGAGATAGTGAAGACGCCTCAGGTGAGGTGGGCCGGCGAGAAGATCGTGCTGGAGCAGGACTGGTCAAACTTCATGCTTTCTGACACCTGCTACGTAGCGGTCTACCACCACGAGCAGCAGAGCGTCGGCGAGATCTCCCCTGCTGGAGACAACACCTCACACGAAGCCAGCGAAGGAGACATATGGGTTGAGGTAGGCGGTACTAACGACGATGTCTCCGAGGTTCTGCTGGAAACGGAGGTGCAGGGCGAGGCCGATGTCAACGTGAAGCTGTACAAGGCCCTGGACTGCTCTGCAGGGAGTGCTACGCTTTCTGGCCAAGCCGTAGTGAACTACGGCTTCCTGGTCTACTTCCTGGCGTTCGAGGATGTGGTGCTGGCGGAGGATATAACGCCAGTGTCAGGCCTGAGCGTCGTGAGTCCCTTGGTGGACGTCCCGGTTGCCGTTCAGGTGAGAGGCTGGTTCGTTTCCGCTGAACAGCCTGGAACCAACAGGCCTGCGCTTGACGTCGACGGCGATGGCGTCTACGAGGCGCCTGCCGGTCGCTACGTCTTTCCTGACGATTGGTGGGCAATAGTGGGACACTCCTTCGATGTGTATCCCAACATGGACCTCATGGATAAGGCTCACCACGACACCATCTACTCACTCGATCCGCTTGGTCCGTTTAACACCGAGGTGAGGACCGCAGACCCGCCAAATGTAGCGGAGTATCCCAGCATCGGTCCGTTTAACACCCTGCAGCGGTGGAGCCTGGACCTGATGTGGATTGCTGAAGCGGCTACGGTGCCGACCAGCCTCGTAGGTGAGAACTGGCGGAACACGGTGGTACCTGATGGCATAGCCACCTGGTATGACTGCCCCATGCCACAGGCACTGGTCAGCTTTGACATCACCGCCTATACGGTGGCTACTCGCAGTATCTCCGGGCTGGGCAAGGGCAACCTTGAGGGCTACGGATATACCGGCACGACCAAGCTTTACCACTCCCCGTTCTACCAGGTGGAGATCCCCTCCCACACACTTATACCGAGTGTAGACTATGATTGGAAAAGCTGGGACAGCGCCCTGTGGCAGCCGTACCCTTACTGGACCGACTTGCTCAAGAAGGACATGGCTGATAGCGAGGCTGGGTTCTTAAACACTATACCTGCCAACGTTAACGACCAGGACGTGGAGGTCTACTGCGACAACCACGGCATTGCTGGCGTGACCGCAGATGCCCTTGGTGAGCCTGGTACGATAACTATCGTGGCTACCGCCCAGTTCCCCGCTGGCTTGAAGGCGGGCAAGTATGCTCCGCGCAGCTCAGGCGAGATACCTGTCACGTGGGGAGCTATAGAGCTGAACCCGCACTTCGTAGCGGATAAGATCGATGTGGCCGTGGAGGAGGTGGTGACCTTCGATAACCGGACCGCTGGAGGCACGCACCCCTACACCAAGGCGGAGTGGGACTTCGATGCCGATGGACATATCGACCTAACCATTGTAAACCCCACCAGCGACATGGCTGGGGAAGCCGTGGTTATGGCCGATGTAACCAACGCCTACTCTACTGCGGGAGTCTACACCGTGAGGCTGTGGATGACCGACAGCACTCCCACCACCCGTTATGAGGAGCGGCCCACATACATCACGGTGGCCGGAGGCGTGGCGTCCCATACCTGGACTTTCACCGCCGCGGGCTTCTTCGCCCGACACCTGCCTGATACCTACAGCGGGACGGTAGTGCTGGGCGACCTAGTCCTCGCCGACATTCCGACTGAGGTACAGGGCGTGTACTATTATGACCCCGCCATTCCCGGCTACACGTTCTGGGTACCTGGTGTAGGAGGCACGCTGACGACTCTAGGTGGTGGTCATACATACGACTACCAGGTGGCCGTCATTGGCGCCTGCTCGTGGGTAATCCCATTACCATAGAAGCATCCTATCTTAGCCCAGGGCTGGGGAAACCCAGCCCTGGGCTAGAAGAAGAGAGGTAGAGATTCTAGGAAAGGAGAAAGGTATGAAAAAGATACCCCGGTTCGGGTTGCTGGTGGCCTTGCTTCTGGTAGCCGTTCTAACGGTTGCCGCGCTCCCGGCAGCGGTGCTAGCCTTAGCAAACCCCATTGCCTGCTACGGCGACGTTACCCTGGATACCGCTGCGGCACCGGTGGGCACCGTAATCAATATCTACATAGGTACCGATGTCACGGCGACCGCAACCACGACGGTAACCACCGCCGGCCAGTATGGGCCGGTGCAGGTGTGGGAAGACGACAGCAGGCACGGCGAAGCTTTGAGTTATACCGTAAATGGTTTCGCGGCGACTACTGATCCGGCATCCCCGGTCTTTGGTTGGGCGAATCAGGAGGTTGACCTGACAGCCGTTAGCGGTCCCCAGCCGCCGCAGGTAACCACCAACGCTGCCACCGGCGAGACCCATAACTCGGCTACCCTGAACGGTAACCTGGATATTGGCGGATATACATCGGTAAATGTCTATTTTCAATATGGACTTACCGCTGCCTACGGGAGCACCAGCGGAGTAGCAAATGTGGGCGCGAGTGGAGCGTTCAGCCAGTCCATCGGTGGCTTAACCCCCAGTACTACGTACCACTTCAGGGCTGTGGCTGACACGGTGCTACCTGCCAACAGTGTTAGTGATTTAGGCGGTGATCTGACCTTCACCACTTCGTTGGGACCAGATTGGCCGCACGATGTGAGTCTCGGCACTGGCCTGAACATCATATCGACGCCGATATGGCTGGACTCAGCCTCTGATACGGTTTCCGATATCATCCCCCCAGCAGACTACAACGGGGGGTACCGGTGGACTGGAACCAGTTTTGCCAGTTTATCGACCTCTTATGTGTGGAAGCCGCTGGAGGCATTCTATGTCGATGTGGATGCTGGCACAACGGCTACATTTGTCCCAACAACCGACATGAAGGCTCCGAACACCAGGGTGTTGCAAAGCAACAAGTGGTACCTGATAGGTTCATCGCCACTCGATGGCTTTGGCACCCAGACGATGGACGTAGTCCTCGCCGGTCTGGCTAACAACTGGGTCAATGTGGTTAAACCACCTCTGAATCAAGCCGGCGGCAGTTGTACCCTTGCTACCGCTAACACGCTGAGTTTGTCTGAATTTGAAGGCGCCTTGGTGTTCGTTGGCGCAGCAACGACAAGGACTATAGTTGGCTTCTGCATCACACCGCTTGAGCCATAGAAAGATTAGCGGAAAGCCGGATTAAACCGAAATCGAGATCAGGGGGGGCGACTCAAAGCCCCCCCTCTCTTGGTTTAGAGGGGGAATTTAAGCTATGAAGTTTAAGATTGCCACTATCGCGGTATTATTCTGTATCCTGGTTTCAGCGGCTCCGGTTTCTGCCGATATACCATTGCTTCCCCACGCCTTCTATGGGGATGTGACCATCGGTGGTCAGCCAGCGCCGGTGGACACAGTGGTTTCGACGAAGACCTACTCCTACGTCTATGATGAGGAGAAAGAGACATGGGAATGGAAATGGGTGGAAAGCGGTAGCGTCACCACCTGGGAGAAGGGAAGGTATGGCTGGGGCTTGGGTGCCCCAGAGGAGGGGAAAGATAATTTGCTGGTTCAGGGCGAGCATATCAGCAGTGGTGACGAAATCGAGTTTTACATCAACGGGGTCAAAGCGGACCAGACCTCTTATTTCCAAAGCGGGGTATGGACCGAGCTGGATTTGACGGTGGCTGCTGCACCCCCGATCACCCCCACGCCATCGCCTACGCCTACTGCTACCCCCACAGCGACGCCTCCGGTAACACCGACCCCAACGGTGACCCCGACAGCCACGCCGACAGTGACCCCGACAGCCACGCCAACAGCGACGCCAACAGCCACGCCCACCCCCACGCCCACACCCACGCCTCCTGTCGATGGTGGTGGGTTAGGACCGGGCGCGATTGCGGGAATAGTGGTAGGGGCGCTCATAGCAGGGGCTTTGATAGCGTGGCTGATAAT
The DNA here is from genome assembly GCA_023129355.1 of Dehalococcoidia bacterium. GTDB lineage: Bacteria > Chloroflexota > Dehalococcoidia > E44-bin15 > E44-bin15 > E29-bin15. The sequence goes on from JAGMCC010000029.1 coordinate 9,516, forward strand.
GAGGCGCCGGGGAAAAGCGGAACCGCTTCCCTAGCCCTGCCGCCGCTGAAGTAGAGGCCACTATGAGTATATTTGACGTATTGAATATTTGCGTATGAGTAAAATCCTAAATCCGAAATTCGAAATCCTAAACAAATAATAATGACCAAAATCCAAAAGCGGAGTACGGGGTTATGCTGGCTTCGCCCCAGTCCTAGTCGATGAAATGCTGGGATTGCTTCCCCCGAGGCCGAGGCCGACAGGTCGGCCGACGCTTCGGCCTAAATCGGGGTCGCAATGACAGGGTAGGCTGGCCGACGTCGGGCGACACAACCATCATTTCGAG